>NZ_JBVVPQ010000015.1:0-158049 GCF_055811695.1 Bradyrhizobium sp. MI1.3
CATCAATCGACTTGACCAATGGCCAACCTGTCAGTGATGTGTCCGAACAAGCGTCAGCTATGTCTCCGGTCTAAACACTTGACCGGGCGATCCAGTACTCCGAGATAGCAGCGACAGGGCCGATGGGCCGCGGCGTACTGGATGCCCCGCCTTTGCGGGGCATGACAGCGGTGGTTGCAGGCAACCTCACTCCGCCGCAACCGTCATCCCGTAACCGAGCCGCTTCGAGATCCCGCCGGCGCAGTCGCGTAGCGCGTGGGCGATCGCGCTGTCCCAGCGGGCATCGAACGTGCCTTCCGGCCCCATCGCGGTGATCACCAGTGCGACATGGCCGGAATGGTCGAACACCGGCGCGGCGAACGCATTGACGCCGGGCAGGGGGTCGCCGAGCGCGCGGGCGAGGCCGTGCTTGCGCACTTCGGTGAGCATGTCAGCGAGCTTCACGCCCTTGATCGGCCGCTTCGGGTTATAGCCGACGCCGTGACGATCGAGGCCGCTTTCGAGTGCGGCGTCGATGGTCTTCTCCGGCAGGAAGGCGGCAAAGGCGCGGCCGGTCGCGGTCTCCAGCAGGGCCATCACCGAGCCGGCCCGCATCACGATGTGCACCGGCTGGCCGGGCTCCTCCAACTGCACCACGGTGGGACCATGCGTGCCCCAGACCGCCAGCGACACCGCGTGCCCGATCTGACTCGCGAGCGCCGCGATCTTCGGTCCGGCGATACGCACGCCGGAGAGGCGGCGCAGGCTGATCAGGCCGAGCTCCAGCGCCAGCGCGCCGATCTCGTAGCGGCCGGTGGTCTCGTCCTGCTCGATCAGGCCGATGCGGGAGAAGCTGGCGAGATAGGGATGCGCCTTGGCCGGCGTCATGCCGGCCTCGCGCGCGAGATCGCGCAGCATCATCGGCCCGCCGCTTCTCGCAAGCGCGCGGAGCAATTCGCCGCCGACCTCGATCGACTGGATGCCGCGGCTTTCTCTCTTCATGCGCCTCCTGGCGTGGCTTACGCCGCGTTGCGCTTGGCGGCGCTGTCGGCGAGATGACGGCCGGCAATGTAGCCGAAGGTCAGCGCCGGCCCAAGCGTGATGCCGGCACCGGGATAATTGCCGCCCATGATGCTCGCCATGTCGTTGCCGGCGGCATAGAGCCCCGGAATGACCCGTCCTTCTGCATCCAGCGCCCGCGCGTTCTCGTCGGTGACGATGCCGGCATAGGTGCCGAGATCGCCGACCACCATCTTGATGGCGTAGAACGGACCGTTCTCGATGGGCGCGACGCACGGGTTCGGGCCGTGCAGCGCATCGCCCTGGTAGCGGTTATAGGCCTTTGAGCCCTTGCCGAAGGCCGCATCATGCCCCTGTGGTGCGGTCGCATTGAACTGCTTGACGGTCTCGACGAACGCCATGCTGTCGATGCCCGCCTTTGCCGCGAGCGCCTCCAGCGTCTCGCCGCGCATGAGATAGCCGGTCTTGAGGTGATGACCTAGCGGCATCGGGAATGGCGGCACGCAGCCGAGGCCGTACTTCCGAAGCGTCTGGTGATCGCAGACGAGATAGGCCGCGATCTCCTCGCCGGGCTTCGCAGCCTTCACCATGGCCTGGACGAAGTCGTGATAGGAATTGCCCTCGTTGGCAAAGCGCTTGCCGTCACGCATCACCGCGATCACGCCGGGTTTGGCGCGGTCGATGAAATGCGGCATCACACCGCTTGAGCCGTCCTTGCGCTTGGTGACCGAGACCGGGACCCAGGCTGCCGCGTTCGGCAGCCGGTCCTCGACCTGTCCGCCGGCGCTTTCCGCAAGGCGCAGGCCGTCGCCGGTATTGCCGGTCGGTCCCGGCGAAAAATGCTCGTTCCCAGTCGGCGCGTGCGGGAACAGCTTTTTGCGCCGTTCGACATCATGCGGGAAACCGCCGCAGGCGAGCACGACGCCTTGTCTGGCACGAATGCGGACGTCGCGTCCCTCGCGGGCGACGATGGCGCCGGTGACAGTGCCGTTCTCGACCGTCAGCTCGCGTACCGGCGCGGACAGCCACATCGGAATCTTAAAATCCTGTGCGGATTTCGCGAGGCGCCCGGCCAATGCGTTGCCATTGGTCAGCGTCATGCCGCGGCCATAGCGCAGCACGTCCATCAGATGCCGCGACAGGCGCTTTGCGACATAGACCGCCGAATTCAGCGACTTCGTCGCGCGCATGAAATGGACGATGTCCTTGCCGGATCCAAGCATCATTCCGAATACGGTCAGCTCGGGCAGGGGCATGCCGAGGGTCTTAATCTGGTCGCCGAGCTCGCGGCCGTCGAACGGGCGTGCCACCATCGAACGGCCACCCTGGGCGCCGCCGGGCGCCTCGGCGTGGTAGTCCGGGAACACCAGCGGCATGTCGAAACGGAGCGCGGTCTTGCTGGTGAAAAAATCGACCGCCTCGGGCCCGGCGCTCAGGAATGCATCGACGCGCGCGGCGTCAAAGTTGTTGCCGGCTTCGTGCCGCAGATAGGTGCGGGCCTGCTCAGGCGTCTCCTCGATGCCGTAGGCCTTTGCCAGCGAGGTGCCGGGAATCCACAACCAGCCGCCGGAGCGGGCGGTGGTGCCGCCGAAGCGCGGCTCCTTCTCGACGATCAGGACGTCGAGACCGCGATAGCGCGCGGTGATCGCGGCCGACATGCCGGAGCAGCCAGATCCGGCCACGAGCACATCGCACTCGTAAATCTCAATTGCGTTGCGCTCGTTGCCGGTCATGCAGGCCTCACTTCTTCAGCAGCGGACATTTGGATTCGGAGACCGGGCGGAAGGCGTCCTCGCCCTTCACCGTCTTGATGATCTCCAAATAATCCCAGGGTTCTTTGGACTGCTCTGGCGTTTTCACCTTGGCGAGATACATGTCGCGAATGACGCGGCCGTCCTCGCGCAAGCGTCCGCCATGAACGAATGTATCCTCGATTGGCAGCTCGCGCATCTTGGCCATCGCCTTGGCGGGATCATCGGTGCCGGCGGCCTTGATGGCCTTGAGATAATGCAGCACCGAGCCGTAGACGCCGGTCTGGATCATGGTCGGCATCACCTTGGTGCGCTCGTAGAATTTCCGCGACCATGCGCGGGTCGCCTCGTCCATGTTCCAGTACGACGCAGTGGTCATGTAGGTGCCCTGCGCGGATTTGAGCCCGATCGCGTGCACGTCGGTGTCGAACATCAAGAGGCCGACCAGCTTCTGGCCGCCTTGGACCAGGCCGAACTCGCCCGACTGCTTGATCGCATTGTCGGTGTCCTGGCCTGCATTGGCGAAGGCGACGACGTCCGATTTCGAGCTTTGCGCCTGGAGTGCAAAGGAGGAGAAATCGGCCGTATTGGTCGGGTGCTTCACGCCACCCAAAACCTTGCCGCCCATCTCGTTGATGAAGCGCGTGGCGTCCTTCTCGAGCTGCTGGCCGAAGGCGTAGTCGGCGGTGATGAAGTACCAGGATTTGCCGCCTTCCTTGATCACGGCGGAGGCCGTCACCTTCGACAGCGCGTAGGTATCATAGGTGAAGTGCACGGTGTTCGGGCTGCAAAGCTCGTCGGTCAACGAACTCGCGCCGGGGCCTGACAGCAGCGCGATCTTGTTGCGCTCGCGCACCATGTTGTGGACGGCGATCGCGATGCCGGAATTGGGAATGTCGACGACGGCATCGACCTTGCCGTTGTCGAACCAGCCGCGCACGATCTGCACGCCGACGTCGGTCTTCATCTGATGGTCGGCGCTGATGATCTCGATCGGCTTGCCGAGCACGGTGGGCCCGAACTCCTCCACCGCCATCTTCGCGGCCTCCACGGAGCCTGGCCCGCTGTTGTCGCGGCCCCAGCTCGACAGATCCGTCAGCACGCCGATCCGCACAGCGTCGTCGGAGATTTGCGCGTTCGCAACGGTGGTTATGGCAGCCGAAGTCATGGCCCCGAGCATAGCGCAGGCCAAAAGCCCTCTCATCGTCGTTCCCTCTCGTTTATGGGCCGCTTGGCGCGGCTGGTTATTGTGAGAGCAAGTTAGATAATGTTGAATAAGTTTGTCAATGGCGAATAAAGGGATGCAGGTTCCGTGAAGGCCGCGAAGAGGTTGCGGAGCGGCGCACGCGACTGTTTCAACAACGTCATTGCGAGCGAAGCGAAGCAATCCAGGTTCTTTCCGCGGCGGGATTCTGGATTGCTTCGTCGCAAGGGCTCCTCGCAATGACGGTGCTGAAGCAGTAGCGCGCAATTGTCACCCACTGTGATCCTCGTCGACGACTATGCCCGGACAAGTTGCAACCGCCATCGCGATTGGCCATGATGGCGCCCAGGAATCTTGGGGCGCGGCAATGACGGCAGCATCGGGGGTCTCCACTGCGGCGGAGAAATCGACGACGGCGCATGTGGTGTGGGCGAGCGCGCTCGGCACGGCTATCGAGTGGTACGACTTCCTGATCTACGGCACGGCGGCGGCGCTGGTGCTGAACAAGCTGTTCTTCCCGAGCTTCGATCCCTTCGTCGGCACGCTGGCGGCGTTCTCGACCTATGCGGTCGGCTTTGTCGCGCGGCCGATTGGCGGTGCCATCATCGGGCATTATGGTGACCGGGTCGGCCGCAAGAAGATGCTGGTCGCGACCATGATCGCGATGGGACTGGGCACGTTCCTGATCGGTTGCCTGCCGACCTACAGTCAGATCGGCGTCTGGGCGCCGATCTTCCTCGTCATTTTGCGCTTCGTCCAGGGCATCGGGCTCGGTGGCGAGTGGAGCGGGGCGGTGGTCATGGTGGCCGAGCACGCCGGCAACCGCCGGGGCTTCTACGGCAGTCTGGTGCAGATCGGCTTCCCGGTCGGAGTCGCCGCGTCCACCGGCATTTTCGGTCTGATGACGCAGCTGCCCGAAGCGGACTTCTTGAGCTGGGGCTGGCGCGTGCCGTTTCTGATCAGCATCCTGCTCGTCGGCGTCGGCTTCATCGTAAGGCTGAAACTCGCGGAGACGCCGCACTTCAAGGAGGTGCTCGAGCGCAAGGAGGTCCTGGCGCAGCCGGCGCTGGAAGTCCTGCGCCGCGACTGGCGCAGCTTCCTGCTCGCGATCGGCATCACGGTGTCCGAAGTCGGGCTTGCTTATCTCCTCACTGTTTTCACCGTGGTCTATACCACGACGCAGCTCGGCCTGCCGCGGCAGGTGATCCTCAATGCGGTGGTCTATGCCGCGCTCGTCGAGCTCGCGACGTTGCCCCTCGCAGGCTGGCTGTCCGACATCTTCGGCCGCAAGGCGCTGTATCTCGCCGGCGGTGTGTTCTCGGTGGCGCTGGCGTTTCCGTTGTTCTGGTTCCTCGACACCAGGGATCCGGCGCTGATCACGCTCGCGCTCGTCGTCACGATGACATTGACGCATGCGCTGCTGTTCGGGCCGAAGGCGGCCTTCATGCCGGAGCTGTTCCGCACCCAGGTGCGCTACAGCGGCGCATCGCTGGGAGCCAACGTTGCCGCCGCGCTGAGCGGCGGCTTTTCGCCGCTGATTGCGACAGCACTGCTGGCATGGGCGGGTTCTTATTGGGCCGTGTCGGTCTACATCATCGCGCTGTCGATCGTCACCATCATCGCCACACTGGTGGCGCCGGAAACGGCGCGGGACCAGCTCAGGTCCTGAGGGCCGCCTTCATCACGTCTGCCGCGCGAACGGGCCCGCACGTTCGAAGCCATCGTTTTGTATGCACGTCTTGACGCCTTCTTATGCGCGCTGCCAAAAGCCGGTGCAGCGGGGCGAACCATTAGCCGCGTTTATGCAGCGAATTTTTACTTCCAATTTTACTTCACAACATCCCGCCCATAGCCTCCTGCGCAATTGGTCACATCCGCAGCCGGTCAATGGCGACCGGTGCGCAGCGTTCATCGTAGCCAACGAGGGTTGCCATGCTTGACAGGGACAAGGGGACATCCACTGCCAATCCGGCGGGGACGAGCGACAGGTCTGCGAAAAAGCTGAGCCGACGCACGCTGTTGAAGGGCGCTGCGGCGGTGGCCGGCGCTGCCGCAGGATCGGACGCGATCCGCGGATTCCCAACCATCTGGGCGCAGGAGATCAAGGACATCGAGCTGCGCCATGTCGGCGTGTCCTATTCGGTGGTGAAGGCGATCGGCGACCAGGCGGCCAAGGATCTCGGCTTCAAGGTGACGATGCAGAACCTCGACACCTCCGCTGCCATCAACCGCTTCATAAGCCAGCCTAATACGGTCGATATCGCCGATCTCGAGGGCTGGCAGGCCAAGCTCGCCGCCAAGCGCGGCGTGATCCAGGGCATCGAGGTCAAGAAGATCAAGGAGTTCGACAACATCCTGCCGATCTTCACCAAGGGGGAGATCGACGGTCACAAGATCCCGCGCCAGGGCATCTCGCCCTACGAGGCCATGTATATCGCCAAGCCCGATTCGACCGATCTGAACGACGGCGTGACCGAATGGGCGACCTTCCTGCCGCAGGTCTACAACGCCGACTCCATCGGTTACCGCCCCGACCTCGTCGGCCATGAAGTCACGGAATGGAAGGATCTGATCGATCCGAAATTCAAAGGCAAGGCCGCGATCCTCGACGTGCCCGCGATCGGCATCATGGACGCCGCGCTCTGCTTCGAAAGCGCCGGGCTGATCAAGTACGGCAACAAGGGCAACATGACCAAGGAGGAGATCGACTTCACCTGCAACAAGCTGATCGAGCTCAAGAAGCAGGGCCAGTTCCGCGCGACCTGGACTACCTTCGACCAGTCGGTGCAGCTGATGGCGGCGGGCGAAGTGGTCATCCAGTCGATGTGGTCGCCGGCGGTTGCCGCGGTGCGCGTGAAAGAAATCCCCTGCGTCTACGCGCCGGTCAACATCAAGAACGGCAAGGAAGGCTATCGCGGCTGGTGCAACGGCATGGGCCTGATGAAGCATCTCTCCGGCAAGAAGCTGGACGCGGCCTACGAATATCTCAACTGGTATCTGTCGGGCTGGCAGGGCGGCTTCGTCGCGCGCTACGGCTATTACAGCCCGGTGCCTTCGACTGCGAAGAAATTCCTCACGCCGGCCGAATGGGCGTTCTGGTACGAGGGCCAGCCCGCGCCGGAGGTGGTCAACGATCCCTATGGCGTTGCGATGGAGAAGGCGGGCACCAAGCGCGACGGCGGTTCGTTCCTCGACCGCGTCAAGAACATCTCCTGCTGGAATACGCTGATGGACGAAGCCGCCTACATGAACAAGCGCTGGAACGACTTCAAGGTGGCCTGAAACCTGCTTTTCCTGACGTGAACGAAGCGCCGGCGTGGCGATGCGCCGGTGCCAAATGACCGAGTTCGAGGCGTTTGCCGACATGCAGCCAAGCCTTAGTCCAGCTCTTAGTCCAGCTCAAACCTCACCACGCGCAAATCTCGCCGGCTGGCTCTACGTGTCTCCGCTCGTGCTGGTGCTCGTGCCGTTCTTCGTGGCGCCGATCCTGGTCGTGCTGGCCGCGAGCTTCTTTGCCACCGACGGCTTTGGCGGGCTGACGCCGGGCCTCACGCTCGCAAGCTATGTCGAGGTGCTGCATTCGGCGCTGACGCTGAAGCTGTATCTCGCGACCATCAAATTCACGGTGCTGACCTGGATCTTCACACTGATCATCGGCTTCTTCGTCGCCTACTTCCTGGTTTTCCACGTCCGCAACCAGTTGCTGGCGATTGGCCTGTTCCTGCTCTGCACGGTGCCGTTCTGGACCTCGAACATCATCCGGATGATTTCCTGGATTCCGCTGCTCGGCAAGGAAGGCCTGATCAACCAGGCGCTGCTGGGGCTTGGCGTGATCCCCCAGCCGCTGGAAGTGCTGCTGTTCTCGGACCTAGCGGTCGTCATCGCCTATGTCCACCAGCTCACCATTTTCATGATCGTGCCGATCTTCAATTCCATGGCGCGGATCGACAAGAAGCTGATCGAGGCCGCGATTGATGCAGGCGCCAGCCGTTTCGACATCATGCGCCTGATCGTGGTGCCGATGTCCAAGAGCGGCATCGCCCTCGGCACCATCTTCGTCGTCTCGATCGTGATGGGCGATTTCTTCGTGGTCAAGGTGATGTCCGGCGGCGGCTCGGCTTCGGTGGTGAGCGCGTTCTACGAGGACGTCGGCGTGCTGCAATATCCGAGCGCGGCGGCCAGCGCAGTGTTGCTGACGCTGGTGCTGGTCGCGATCGTCTCGCTGATCCTGCGCACCGTCGACATCAGGCAGGAGATCACGCGATGAGCGCGGTTCTCGCCGACATGTCCAAAACCGATGTGTCAAAGACGATCGCGCCGGCGACAAAGGCGATTGCGCCGAGCAAGGGCGGCCGGCCGTGGACGTTCTACGTCCTGGCAACGCTGTTTGCGTTCTATGTGATCGCGCTCTACGGCCCGATGTTCTGCATCTACGTCCTGTCGTTCCAGGACATCCGCGGCGGCCTCGTGTTCCCGATGAAGGGCACTTCGCTGCACTGGTTCGTCGATCTCTTCACCCAGGTGCGGACCGGTGACGTCAAGGGCTCGTTCGACCGCTCGATCAAGCTCGCCGTCATTGTCACTGTTATCACGGTGGTGGTCTCGTTCCTCGCCGGGCTCGGTTTTCGCAAGCGCTTTCGCGGCGACACCGTCGTGTTCTACATGATGATCGGCAGCCTGGTCGCGCCGGGTCTCGTGCTCGGCCTCGGCACCGGTCTGTTGTTCCAGGCGCTCGGGCTCAATGCGAGCTGGTACACCTCGGCGCTCGGCGCGCAACTGTCCTGGACGCTGCCGTTCGGCGTGCTCGTGATGTTCGCGGTGATGTCGCGCTTCAACCATGTCTGGGAGGAGGCGGCCTACGACCTCGGCGCCAGCCGCTGGCAATCGATCCGGCTGGTGATGATTCCGGTGCTGGCGCCCGGCCTCGTCGCGGTCGCGCTGTTCGGCTTCACGCTCTCCTACGACGAGTTTGCGCGCAGCCTCCAGACCGCGGGCTCACTGAACACGCTGCCGCTGGAGATATGGAGCATGACGCTGAACGTCACGTCCCCCTCACTCTATGCGCTCGGGACGGTGACGACGATCGTCTCCTTCATCGTGATCGGCGCAAGCCTGGGCAGCATCGTGCTGATCCAGAAAAAGCGCGGCAGCAGCACAAAGGGTTGAGCTGAGAATGAAGAGTGATCGCGGCGATATCGAACTGGCGGGCGTCTGCAAGAGCTTTGACGGCGTCACCAATGTGGTGGACGGTGTCAATCTCAAGATAGCCGACGGCGCCTATTGCTGCTTCATCGGTCCCTCCGGCTGCGGCAAGACCACGATTTTGCGCATGATCGCCGGCCACGAGGACCCGACCGCCGGCGAGATCGTGATCGGCGGGCAGAACGTCGTCGGTCTTGCGCCGGTGCAGCGGCGCACCGCGATGATGTTCCAGTCCTACGCGCTGTTCCCGCATCTCACCGTGCGCGACAACATCGCGTTCGCCTTGCGCGTGCGCGGCATGTCGAAGGCTGATCGCCTGCGCGCTGCGGATGCCATGATCGAGAAGGTGCGGCTGACGCAATTCGCCGACCGCCTGCCGGCGCAGCTCTCCGGCGGCCAGCAGCAGCGTGTGGCGCTGGCGCGCGCCGCGATCACCGAGCCGAGGGTACTCTTGCTCGACGAACCGCTGTCCGCCCTGGACGAGCAGCTCCGCGTGCAGATGCGCCAGGAGCTCAGGCGGATGCAGCAGGAGCTCGGTATCACCTTCATCCACGTCACCCATACCCAGCTCGAGGCGATCGCGCTCGCCGATCTGGTGGTGGTGATGGAGCAGGGCAGGATCAAGCAGGCGGGCGCGGCCCGCGACGTCTATGCCCATCCGCACGATCGTTACGTCGCTGAGTTCATGGGCGGGCAGAACGTGCTGTCGGGGCGGGTCGAGAAGGTCAACGGTTCGACCTTTACGCTCGCGCAGGCCGCGCCTGATGGCATCGAGGTCCCGCTTCAGGCGCGGTCCACGGTGAGCGTCGGTGACAAGATCGATATCGCCGTGCGCCGCGACGATGTCGCGCTGGTCCGGCCGGGCAGGGAACTACCGCCGGGCTGCACCACGTTGCTGCCGAGTCGTGTGCTCGCGATCGAATACCAGGGCTATTTCGTCAAGGTCATGCTGGACACCGTGCCGGACGACGCGTTCGTCGCCTACGTGCCGGAAAAGACTTTCTTCGCGGATCCGTTCACCGTCGGCGACGTCGTGATGGCCACATGGGCCACCGGCAGCGCGCTTCCACTCGCCTAAAGACCCGTCGCGCACAGGAGTATGATCGTGCAGATATCCTTCACACTCAACGGACGGCCAACCATTGTCGATGTCGAACCGGCGATGCTAGTCGCCGAGCTGCTGCGCGAGCGGCTCAACCTCACCGGTACCCATATCGGCTGCGACACCAGCCAGTGCGGCGCCTGCGTGGTGCACCTCGACGGCCTGCCGGTGAAGAGCTGCACACTGCTCGCGCCCGCGCTCGACGGCGCGACGCTCCTCACTATCGAGGGGCTTCATGGAGCGCCCGGTTCGAACCAGCTGCATCCGATGCAGGAAGCGTTTCGCGAGCATCACGGCCTGCAATGCGGCTTTTGCACGCCCGGTATGCTGATGACAGCGGTGGCGCTTGCGACCGAGAAGCCGGATCTGACGGAAGTCGACGTCCGCCATGGCCTTGAAGGCAATATCTGCCGCTGCACCGGCTATCAGAACATCGTCGTCTCGGTCATGGCTGGCGCTGCCGCCATGAACGCCGCCAGGGGAGAGTGACCATGGGCAATGTGATCGGGATCGGCGCTTCGCCAAAACGGAAAGAGGACCAGCGCTTCCTCACCGGCCGCGGCAATTACGTCTCCGACATCAAGCGTCCCGGCATGACGGCGGGTGTGTTCGTGCGCTCGCCGCACGGACACGCGATCCTGCGCGGCATCGACAAGAGTGCGGCGCTCGCATCGCCCGGCGTCATCGCGGTCCTGACCGGCGAGGATGCCGCCGCGGACAAGCTGGGATCGCTGCCCTGCGGCTGGGGTATCTCGGATGCCAAGGGCGTGCCGATGAAGGAGCCCCCATTCCCGATGCTGGCGCAGGGCAAGGTGCGCTTCGTCGGCGACATGGTGGCCTTCGTCGTCGCGGAGACGCCGGCGCAGGCCAGCGCGGCGGCCGAACTGCTCACGGTCGATTACGAGGTGCTGCCCTCAGTGGTCGGCGTGCTCGAAGCCGTGCGGCCCGGCGCGCCGCAATTGTTCGACGACGTGCCGAACAACCTCTGTTGCGATTGGGAGCTCGGCGACAAGGCCGCGGTCGAGACTGCGTTCCGGAAAGCGGCGCATGTCGCAAAGCTCAGCCTCGTCAACAACAGGCTGATCGGCAACCCAATGGAGCCGCGCGCGGCGATCGCCGAATACGAGCCCGGCACGGATCGCTTCACGCTGTGGACCACCAGCCAGTTCCCGCATGTCGTACGCTTCCTGATGGGCGCGCTGGTGCTGAACATTCCGCAGCACAAGCTGCGCGTGGTCGCGCCCGATGTCGGCGGCGGCTTTGGAGTCAAGCAGTTCCACTACGGCGAGGAGGCCGTGATCACCTGGGCCGCCAAGCGCGTGATGCGGCCGATCAAATGGGTCGCGAGCCGGTCGGAAGGCTACGTCTCCGATCGTCACGGCCGCGATCACGTCACCGAGGCCGAGCTTGCACTGGACGAGACCGGGAAGTTTCTGGCCTTCCGTGTCAACACGCTCGCCAATATGGGCGGCTATCTCTCGACCTTCGGGCCGAACATCCCGACCAATCTCTACGGGCCGCTGCTCGGCGGCGTCTACACCACGCCAGCAATCTACTGCAACGTGAAGGTGGTGTTCACCAACACCGTTCCGGTCGACGCCTATCGCGGCGCCGGCCGTCCCGAGGCGACCTTCGTGCTGGAGCGAATCGTCGACGTCGCAGCCAGCGAGATGGGGATCGACCGCGTCGAGATTCGCCGACGCAACATGATTCCGAAGGAGGCCTACCCGTATCAGACGCCGGTGCTGGTGCAATACGATTCCGGCGATCCGATGGGGTGTCTCGACGGCGCCCTTGTCGCGGCCGACGTCAAGAACTTCGGTATCCGCAAGGCGGAGTCGGCGCGCAGGGGCAAATTCCGCGGGCTCGGCTACTCGACCTATGTCGAGGCCTGCGGCCTCGCACCGTCGCGCTTCGCGGGACGATTGGGCGCGCGCGGCGGGCTCTATGAGAGCGCCACGGTGCGGGTGCATCCGACCGGCCAGGTCACGGTCATGATCGGCACCCACAATCACGGCCAGGGCCACGAGACGACGTTCGCGCAGATCGTCTCGGAAAAGCTCGGCGTCGCGTTTGACAATGTCGACATCGTGTTTGGCGATACCGATCGCGTGCAGTTCGGCATGGGTACCTATGGCTCGCGTTCGCTGGTGGTTGGCGGCGCGGCGCTGTCGAAGGCGACCGACAAGGTGGTCGCGAAAGGCAAGAAGATCGCGGCGCATCTGCTTGAAGCGGCCGAGATGGATATCCAGTTCGAGGCCGGAAAATTCTCGGTCGCAGGCACCGACCGCATGAAGACGTTCGAGGAGATCGCGGGCGCCGCCTACGTGCCGCACGACTATCCGCTCGAAGTGCTGGAGCCGGGACTCGAGGAGCAGGCTTATTACGATCCCGTCAACTTCACCTATCCCGGCGGCTGTCACATCGCCGAGGTCGAGGTCGATCCGGAAACCGGCACGGTGACGCTGGTCAATTACACCGCGGTCGACGACGTCGGCACGGTCATCAACCCGATGATCGTCGAGGGCCAGTTGCACGGCGGCATCGTGCAGGGCGTCGGTCAGGCGCTGTACGAGAACGCGGTCTATGACGAGGGCTCGGGCCAGCTGCTATCGGGCTCGCTGATGGACTACTGCATGCCGCGCGCCGACCACATGCCGATGATGAACATCTCGACCCATTCGACGCTGTGCACGCACACGCCGATGGGCGTGAAGGGTTGCGGCGAGGTCGGCACCATCGGTTCGCCGGCTGCGGTCATCAACGCGGTGGTCGATGCGCTGTCGCATCTCGGCGTCACCCATGTCGACATGCCGGCGACGCCGAACCGGATTTGGCGCCTGCTTCAGAATGCATCGCTGCCGGTCGCTGCGGAATAGGGAGGACAATCATGAAACCGTTTGCCTATCACCAGCCGGACCGGATTCCCGACGCTGCCAAACTGCTGACCTCGATCGAGGACAGCAAGCTCGTCGCCGGCGGCATGACGCTGATCCCGACGCTGAAGCAGCGGCTGGCCAGCCCGCCTGCCTTGATCGACCTGTCGAAGCTCGGGAATCTGAAGGGCATCACCGACGGCGGCGCCACCATCACCATCGGTGCGATGACGCCACACGCGGTGGTGGCCGCCTCGAAGCTGGTGCAGGGAAAGATTCCCGGTCTCGCCGCGCTGGCGTCGATGATCGGCGATCCCGCCGTGCGCATCCGCGGCACGATCGGCGGTTCGGTCGCGAACAACGATCCGGCGGCCGATTATCCGGCAGGTGTGCTGGGCCTTGGCGCGACCGTCGTCACCAGCACGCGCGAGATCGCGGCCGACGGGTTCTTCCGCGGCCTGTTCGAGACCGCGCTCGAACCTGGCGAGATCATCACCGCGATCCGCTTTCCCGTACCGCTCAAGGCGGGCTACGCCAAGTTCAAGGCGCCAGCGTCGCGCTATGCGCTGGTCGGCGTGTTCGTCGCGAAATTCGCCGATGGCGTTCGCGTGGCCGTGACCGGAGCGGGCTCCGGCGTATTCCGCGTTCCCCCGATGGAAGATGCGCTGTCTCGAAGTTTCGATCCGTCCGCGATCGCGGCGATCAAGATCGACACCGAGGGTCTCACCTCCGACATCCATGCCGAAGCCGACTACCGTGCGCATCTCGTCACGGTCATGGCCAAGCGCGCCGTCGACGCGGCGCTCAGCTAGTACTTTAGGGTTGATGATGACTGATGGTTTTGGCCGAGCGGCCTTCCCGCCGGCGCCGACTGGCCTTGGCTCGCTTTCCGCAATCGAGATCCTGGCCGGCTACCGGCGCAAGGCGTTCACTCCGCGCGATGTCGTCGACGACACCATTGCCGCCCTGGAGGTGACGAATGGGGCCTGCAACGCGGTGGTGACGCCGATGTACGAGCAGGCGAGGGCGGAGGCCGATCGTCTCACCAGGGAGATGCGCGCCGGCGAGGCCAAGGGGCCGCTCGCCGGTATACCTGTGACGATCAAGGACCTGGTCTTTGTTGCAGGCGTGCCGGCCCATGGCGGCTCGCCGATGAACAAGGCATTCGTGCCCGATGTCGACGCGGCCGTTGTCTTGGCGCTGAAGGAGGCGGGTGCAATCGTCACCTGCAAGACCACGACCTGCGAGTCCGGTTACAAGTTGACGGCGGACAGCCCGGTCACCGGCACCACGCGCAATCCCTGGAACCCCGGTCGCACCAGTGGCGGATCGAGCGGCGGCGCGGCGGCGGGCGTTGCCGCCGGCTGCGGTCCGATCGCGATCGGAACGGACGGCGTGGGCTCGATCCGCGTGCCTTCGTCTTTTTGCGGAGTGTTCGGCCTCAAGCCGACCTTTGGCCTGGTGCCGCGTTCACCCGGCTTCTCGCCACCGTCCTGGGGCTCGCTCGCGCATACCGGGCCGATCACGCGCACGGTCGCGGATGCCGCGCTGACGCTGGAGATCATCGCCGGCTACGATCTGCGCGATCCCGCGAGCCTGCCGGTGGCGGCGCGGCGGTTTGATACGAAGGCGGCGCCGTTGAACGGCATTCGTATCGGCGCCAGCGTCGATCTCGGCTACGCCGCCGTCAGCCCCGATGTGCGCGCGGCGTTCGGCAAGGCGTTGGCCATTCTCGATGCCTGCGGCGCGCAGGTCACCATGGATGGTCCGGGCCTCGATCCCGGCATCCTCGAGCACACGCTGAAGCCGATCGCCTTTACCGAACAGGCGGCGGCTGTCGCGAGCAAGACCACGGCCGATCTCGCCAGCTCCGAAGCAGATTATCTTGACGTCATCAGTGCCGGTCGGCGCTACAGCGGCACGGACTATATCGAAGCGGGGTATCGCCGCGGCCAGGCTCGCAGCGGCTTCCTGAAGCTTTTCGAGCGCGTCGATGCGCTGGTGACGCCGACCGTCGCGGTGACTGCGTTCGAGGCCGGCCGTCTCGGCGTCGAGACGATCGACGGCGGGAAGGTCGATCCGCATCTCGGCTGGTCGCCCTTCACCTGGCCGATCAATCTCGCCGGCCTACCGGCCGCGACGCTGCCCTGCGGCTTCGATCGCGAGGGAATGCCGATCGGCTTGCAGATCGTCGCTGCCTGGCTCGACGAGCCCACGATCTTCCGCATCGCCGCTACGTTCGAAGCGGCGCAGCCCTGGGCAGCGTTCTGGCCGTCACTGGCGCTCCGCGAAAAGCCGGCGCGCGCGAAGGCATGAAGCTCAGGACAGCTCGATCGGATCGCCGCGGCCGCTGAGCTCCTCGTCGAGGCGCAGATAGTGCGCGAGATAATCGTGCAAGGCGGTTGCCGCCTTCGAGGTCGCGCCGCTCGACTTGTAGAGCAGCAGCTCGATCTTCGGCAGCGGCGGCAGGCCCTCGTTCGGGCCGATCTCGCGCATTGCCGGCACCAGGGCGCTGCGGCCGAGTACGGTCACGGCCATGCCGGCGAAGGCCGCCGCCTGGAGGCCGCCGACGCTTTCGCTGACGCAAGCGATGCGCCAGCGCAAATTCGCGCGCTCCAGCGTCTCGATCGCGTAGTCGCGATAGATGTTGCCGGGCGGCAGCAACGCCAGCGGAATGGGCCGCTCCTGGTGCGCGGCGGACTGCTCGCCGGTCATCCAGACCAGTTGCTCGCGCCGTACCACCTGGCCGCCCGTAAAATCATTCATGCGGGTGACGAGCGCGATGTCGACATCGCCGCGCTTGACGAGGCCCACCAGCGGCGTCGAGAGCGCGCAATTGAGCTCGACCTGGACGCGCGGGAAGGATTTTCGGAACACGCTGAGGATCTGCGGCAGCATGAAGGCCGCATAGAGGTCGGGCGTGCCGAGCACGACCTGACCCTCGATCTCCTGCGACGCCAGTTGCGAAATCAATTCGTCATGCAACCGCAGGATGGATTTGGCGTAGGTGAGAACCGTGGTGCCGTCCTCGCTCAGCGTCAGCCGGCGCCCGGCATGCTCGAACAATTGCTTGCCGGTGAGCTCCTCCAGCCGCTGCAATTGCAGGGTGATCGCCGGCTGGGTGCGGCCCAGCCGCCGCGCGGTCTCGGTAATGCTGCCGGTCTCGACCACGGAGATCAGCGACCGGAGCATGCGGATATCGAGGCTGATGAGGTTCATGCGGCATCCATGTCGCCCAGAATTTATGCAAGTTCCATGCTAGTGGCGAAAGGGAGCCGGTTTGGAAGGCGCGGCTGCAGGTGGCCTGTTCTCGTCGATCAGAGGACGTGCCGGTGCAGCATTGCTGGCATACTGAATATTGATTATCAGGCGGGTCGGCGCGCATGATGCGCCCAACGAACATAAAAAGGGAGCACAAAACATGAAAGAGATCTCACCAACGCGACGAGAGCTGCTCGCAATTGCCGCGGCCGCAGGTGCTGTCTCGATCGCGGAAGTTGCGCCGGCTGCGGCGCAGACCGGGCCGAAGCCGATCTTTCCAGTGCCGATGGTCACCATCCCGATCGTCGGCGAAACCCAGGTGTTCCAGGTCCGACGCATCTACTGCATCGGGCGCAACTACGCGGCGCATGCGATCGAGCGCGGCTCGGACCCGAACCGCGAGCCGCCGTTCTTCTTCCAGAAGCCGACCGACGCAATCCAGAACGTCGCGATCGGCGAGGTCGCCAATCATCCCTATCCGTCGCTGACCAAGAACTATCACCACGAGGTCGAGCTGGTCGCCGCGCTGAGATCCGGCGGCAGCAACATCCCGGCCGAGAAGGCGCTCGACCACGTCTATGGTTACGCGCTCGGCCTCGACATGACCCGGCGCGATCTCCAGAACGGCATGGCCGCGGAGAAGAAGCCCTGGGAGATCGGCAAGAGCTTCGACCACGCCGCGGTGCTCGGCCCGATCCACCCGGCCAGCAAGACCGGCCATTTCGACAAGGGTGCCATCTCGCTCGCGATCAACGGCACAGTGAAGCAGAGCTCGGATCTCAGCAAGATGATCTGGAGTGTGGCCGAGCAGATCGCAAAGCTGTCGGAAGCGTTCGAGCTCAAGGCCGGCGACATCATCTATTCCGGCACGCCCGAGAATGTCGGTCCGGTCGTGAAGGGCGACGTGCTGTTGTGCAAGCTCGACGGCTTGCCGGACATGTCGATCAAGATCGTCTAGCGGCGGGCTTCCGCTCTCCCCAACTGCGTAACCTGAGGGGCGAGACGTTTTCGCTTCGTCATGCCCGGGCTTGTCCCGGGCATCCACGTTCTTGGGCGCCGGTTGTGTGGAAGCCCGTGAATGGCCGGGACAAGCCCGGTCACGACGACGCTGAGAGTGGCCTCGATCCCTTGTCGCAGCGCGGCGTCCTGCTCTAGCTCTGGCCGAGGATCTTCATCGCTGCGCGAAGATGCGGCTTGTCGATCATCTGGCCGTCGAGGCGTAGCGTGCCGGAGTTCGGATTGTTCGCGAACGCCGTAATCACCTTCTCGGCCCAACTGCGCTCGGCCTCGGTCGGCTCGAACGCCGCGTTGACCACGTCGACGTGCTTGGGATGGATCAGCGCTTTCGCCGAAAAACCGTCACGCCGCGCCGCGCGCGTTTCTTGTTCGAGCCCCGCCAGATTGTCGATGTCGGTGTAGACGGTGTCGATCGGCGCGACCTCGGCCGCGGCGGCCGCCATCAGGCAGAGATCGCGCGCCAAGCGATAGGGGCTGTGGAACACGCCGCCTGAGGCCTTTTCAGTAGCGCCGAGCGAGGCCGAGAGATCCTCCGCGCCCCACATCAGGCCCGCGAGGCGAGGAGAGCAGCCCTTGTAGCCGCCGAGCCCGAAGATCGATCCTGCGGTTTCGGTCGCGACGCAGACGATGCGCGTTGCGCCGATGGCGATGCCAGCCGCAGCCTCCAAAGCTTCGAGCCAGGTCGCGACCTGCCGAACGTCGTCGCCGCCCTGCGATTTCGGCAGCACGATGCCGTCGGGCTTGCCTGGAATCACCGCGGCGAGGTCGGCGAGCGTCATGCCGGTGTCGAGCGCGTTGACGCGGACATAGAGCTGATGGGGTTTGTTGCGGCCCTTCAGCATCGCCAACGTCAACCCGCGCGCCTCCGGCTTCTTGTCGGTGACGACCGAATCCTCGAGGTCGATGATCAGCGCGTCGGCGTTGCCTTCGCTGGCCTTCTCGAATTTGCGCGGGGAGTCGCCCGGCACGAACAGCATCGAACGCATCAGACCGGCCTCTTGTGCATCATCGCCATGCGGCGGCATTTGCCGACGATTTCGTCGTTCTGGTTGAGAGCGTGGTGCTCGAACTCGACGATGCCCGCCTTGGGGCGCGATTTGGATTCCCGCAACGAAAGCACCTTCGTCGTCGCCCGCAAAGTGTCGCCATGGAAGACCGGTTTCGGAAAAGTGACGTCGGTCATGCCCAGGTTGGCAACGGTGGTTCCCATGGTCGTATCATAGACCGTCATGCCGATCATGATGCCGAGGGTGCAAAGGCTGTTGAAAATGCGCTGGCCGAACTCGGTCTGGGCCGAAAAATGCGCGTCGATGTGCAGCGGCTGCGGGTTGAGCGTCAGCAGACTGAACATGGTGTTATCCATCTCCGTGACGGTCCGCGTCAGGGGATGCCTGAACTCCTGGCCCACCGAAAACTCCTCGAAATAAAGTCCGGCCATCGCGGTCTTCCTCCCTGCGAAATAACGGCGCGTTCACACCGTGGCGCCGCATGATCCCATGCATGGTACACACAGTTGGCAGGCAAATTCACGTATCTGTACCCGGTTTTTCAAGCTAAAGAACGCAAGCGAGGGAACGTCCGGGTACAGTCATCGGCCACGGCCTTCGCATGGGAAACGCGAAGAGGCGGGAGATTGCGCGGGCGCGGCTCCCAGCAAGGAGACCATCATGGATTTCGCGCTCACGGATCAGCAGGAGGCCATTCGCGACGCTATCGCGAAGATCTGCGAAGACTTTCCCGATGCTTATTGGTTGAAGAAGGACCACGACGGCGGCTTCCCGCACGACTTCCACAAGGCGCTCGCCGACGCCGGCTGGCTCGGCATCTGCGTGCCGGAGGCCTACGGCGGTTCCGGGCTCGGCATCACCGAAGCCGCGATCATGATGCGCGCCATCGCGGAATCCGGCGCCGGCATGTCCGGCGCATCCGCGGTGCACATCAACGTGTTCGGCCTCAATCCCGTGGTCGTGTTCGGCACCGAGGAACAGCGCAAGCGCATGCTGCCGCCGATGGTCGAGGGCCGCGAGAAGGCGTGCTTTGCCGTGACCGAGCCCAACACCGGCCTCAACACCACCCAGCTCAAGACCCGCGCGGTGGCCAAGAACGACCGCTACATCGTCAACGGCCAGAAGGTGTGGATCTCGACCGCGCAGGTCGCGCACAAGATCCTGCTGCTGGCGCGCACCACGCCGTTGGAGGAGGTGCGCTCGCCGACGCATGGGTTGAGCCTGTTCTATACGGACTTCGATCGCAACAGGATCAAGGTCCACGAGATCGAGAAGATGGGCCGCAAGGTCGTCGATTCCAACGAGCTGTTCTTCGAGGATTTCGAGATCCCCATGGAAGACCGCATCGGCGAAGAAGGCAAAGGCTTCCAGTATATCCTCGAGGGCATGAACCCGGAGCGCATTCTGATCGCAGCGGAAGCCGTCGGTCTCGGCAAGCTCGCACTGTCGCGCGCGACCGAATACGCCAAGACCCGCGTGGTGTTCAACCGGCCCATCGGCAAGAACCAGGGCATTCAGCATCCGCTGGCCGTCAACTGGGTGGAGCTCGAGGCGGCCTGGCTGATGGTGATGTCGGCCGCCTGGCAATACGACAAGGGCATGCCTTGCGGTGGCGCCGCCAATGCCGCGAAATACATTGCGGGCGAAGCCGGATATCATGCCTGCGAGCAGGCGGTGATGACCCATGGCGGCTTCGGCTATGCCAAGGAGTTCCACGTCGAGCGCTATTTGCGCGAGGTGCTGATCCCGCGCATCGCGCCGGTCAGTCCGCAGCTTGCGCTCAGCTTCATTGCGGAAAAGGTGCTGGGGCTGGCCAAGTCATACTAGGCTTGAGCGCGCACCATTGTGGGGCGCTGCGATGGTCGCCTCCAAGCGAAGCCCATAGACGTTATTCGGCAGCGATCCGCTCCATCGCCATGGCTCGAAGCCGGGCGCGCTGGATCTTGACGCCGTTGGCGCTGTCGGTGACGGGGAAGGCCTCCACGACATAGATCCGCGCCGGGACCTTGTAGCCGGCGAGCCGCTCGCGCAGGCGCGCGATCAACGCGTCCTGCCGCGGCGGCTCGTGGGGTTGCTGGGCGGGGATCACGAAGGCAACGCAGCGGGCGCTTCCCTTCAAATCGACCGCGACGACCTGGGCGTCGGCCACACCAGCGCACGATTTGAGTTCGTCTTCGATCTCGCCGGGCGCGACCAGGAAGCCGCCGAGCCGCATGGCGTCGCCCGCGCGGGTTTCGTACACGAAGGAGCCGTCGCCGCGCAGCCGGCCGATATCGCCGGTGCGGAAGAAGCCATCCGCGGTGATGGCGTCGCGCGTCGCGTCGGGATTGTTGTAGTAGCCCAGGAAGCGCGACGGCGCGTTGATCTCGATCTCGCCTGAGACACCTGAAGCCGCGAGCTCGCCGGTCTCGGTGTCGCGCACACGGACCTTGGCCTCCGGCGACATCGGCCAGCCGCCGCCCTCGATGCGATCTGTGAAGGCGTCACTCGAGCGTGCGATCGAGAACAGCGCCTGAACCTCGCTCGAACCGTAGAGGCCGTGCAACGGCATGCCGCGCGCCTCGGCCTCGGCAGCGAACTCGCGCCAGCCGGGCTGGAACGCGGCAAAGCCGCAGACTTCGAGATGCGGAAACGGATGCGGCGCCTCGGTGAGGGCGAGGATGCGGCGGAACATCTCGTCCGAGCCAAAGGCATGCGTGATCCCGCACTCGCGGAGAAGCCTCAGCGCCGGCGCGGCCTCGAAGGCGTCGAGCGCATGGACGGTCGCGCCCGCTGCGACGAAGCCGAGCAGGCTCGTCATGCCAAAAGTGCCGCAGAACGGCAGCATGGCCAGCAGCGCATGGCGCTGTGGCGAGAGTTTGAGCGCCTTGGCAACGGAGGCGGCGTGCGTGGCCAACGTTCGCTGCGAATGCGCGACAAGCTTCGGTCCCTTGGTGGTGCCCGATGTCGTGTAGAGCAGAACCGGCAGATCGAAATCATCCTGAGCAGGCGGGGCAGGCGGATAGCGCTTCTCGAAGGCATCGAGGCGCACGCAGGGCCATTGGGCGGGAATCTCATCCGCGCCGACCACCGCGATCTCTCGCAGCGCAGGCACCTCGTCCTTCGCAATGTCGGCGAGAATAGCGACAAAGTCGATCGAGCGGAACGCGGCTTCGATCACCATCAGACGGGCGCCGGACAGCTTCAGGAGATGCGCGACCTCCGCGCTGCGGTAGCGCGTATTGACGGCGGCGACGATTGCCCCAAGCCGGGCGGCCGCGAACAGCAGCGGGATCCATTCGATCCGGTTGACCAGCCAGACCGCGACGACATCGCCCTTGCCGATACCGCGCGCGGCAAGCCAGGCGGCGGTCTGCTCGATCTTATCCGAGAATTCCGCGCGCGAGACCGGCGTGCCGTCGAACACGAAGGCCGGGTCGGCGGCGGCTTCGGTCCGGATCAGCGATTGCAGCGAAAATTCGTTAGCGCTCATGGCAACCGGACTAACCCGATCGCGCGAACCTGTCTACTTGGTGCCGAACATCCGGTCGCCGGCGTCGCCCAGCCCCGGCACGATGTAGCCGTGGTCGTTGAGCCGCTCGTCGATCGCGGCGGTCCAGACCGGCACGTCGGGATGCTCGCTCTGGAACTGCGCGATGCCTTCAGGCGCGGCCAGAAGGCAGACGAAGCGGATGTCGCGGGCGCCGCGCGCCTTCAGCAGCGAGGCGCCGGCGCAGGCCGAGTTACCGGTCGCCAGCATGGGATCCATCAGGATCACGGTGCGGTCCGACAGGTCCTGCGGCGCCTTGAAGTAATATTCCACGGCCTGCAACGTCTCGGGATCGCGGTAGAGCCCGATATGGGCGATGCGCGCCGAGGGCATCAACGCCAGCATGCCGTCGAGGAAGCCGACGCCGGCGCGCAGGATCGGCGCCAGCGTGAGCTTCTTGCCGGCGATCTTGGGCGCCCGCATTGGCGAAATCGGCGTCTCGATATCGACCAGCTCCAGCGGCAGGTCGCGCGTCACCTCGTAGCCGAGCAGCATCCCGATCTCGTTCAGGATCTCGCGAAAGCTCTTGGTCGAGCGGTCCTTCTCCCGCATCAGGGAGAGCTTGTGCTGGACCAGGGGATGGGCGACCACGTTGACGTTGCTGATGCTCATGAAACCGATCTACACGGTTCCGTGAAACTGCGCCAGATCGGCCGAGTGTTTTTGGCCACGCCTTTTAGCCGTGCCTCTTGGCCACGGAGCCGGTTGCTCGCCCCGTAGGCAGCCATGGTCAATTCGCGGTCGATGCGCCTGAGGGCTTATGCTCCGAGGCTGCGCGCCACGACTGTGATGACAAGCGGCGGACTAGCCGAAATTTTCGCAGCCGACCGGCTCATAGAGCGGGTCAGACGCGGGACGAACAGTGGGAACGCTCGGACGCGAAACTTCCAGGGCCAATGCCTCGACCTCGATGAAAGCCGACAGCAGCGCCAGCGAAAGATCGACGTGGCTGGCCTCGACCGCGGCGTCGAGCCAGTCCGGCAACTCGCGTTCGCGCGAGAGCGCACAGTGCCATTCGCCCTCGTCATAGGCGATGCGGCGGACCTGCCATAGCGGCAGCTCCAGCTCTACCAGCGCCAGCGTGGCATCGGCCCAGGCCTCGACATCGATCAGGCGCATGATGCGTGCGGTGCGTTCGCTTGGTCCAAGCGAAGGGAAGCGGCGGCAGACGTGCGCGATGATGTCGAGCATCAACGGCCGCGTCATCACTTGCGTGTTGCGCAAGCGGTCGCTGAGTGACGGCAGTTCGTGGTGTCGGCGTGCGGCGGTCATGTCAGGCCTCCTGGAGTTGGCGTCGGTCAGTCGGCCGGCCTCTCCAAGATGGCGAAAAGGGCATTTGAAAACGAGATGGGGACGGGGCGGGAGATATAGGGATTTCATAAGTGTGGGATGGGGCGGTGGCGCGCCATTCTTCGCCGGGACGACGATGTGATGTGCCTCGCGAGCGTTGTCCGACCACGCCGTCAGCCCCGGCCCTTTATGAGATTCCTATAACTTCGCCACGGCCTTCGTCTCGAAAACCTATGACCGCGATGGCACTTCAGCCCGGTCAAAAGTCCCGGTAGGCGCCGTGGAATGCACCGGCATTTCCTTTCACGCGCCGACCGGGTCTCCCGAGAAACGGTTGCGCCGAAATCAAGGGCGCAACGAGGAGTATCTCCATGATGGACATTCTGATGCTGGCGCTCGGCTTCGCCTTCTTCGCGCTCGCGATCGGTTACACCTACGCCTGCGAACGGCTTTGAGGGAGCGGACCATGATCTTCGATTATTCGCTCGCTGGCGTCGTCTCGCTCGGCCTCCTGTTCTACCTCACTTACGCGCTGCTGCGGCCCGAGCGATTCTGACCGTGCTCACGAAGCCTGAAGGGTTGATTTCATGACTATGATCGGTTGGCTCCAGATCATTCTCTTTTGCGTCATTATCGTCGCGCTCGTAAAGCCGCTCGGCTGGTACATGACGAGCGTGTTCAACGGCGAGCGGACCTTCCTGTCGCCGGTGCTGCGTCCGATCGAGGCCGGCATCTACTGGTTCTCCGGCGTCGACGAGAAGCGCGAGCAGCATTGGCTGACCTATACGGTCGCCATGCTGCTGTTCCATGTCGGTGGCTTCCTCATCATCTACGGCGTGATGCGTTTGCAGGCGATCCTGCCCTTCAATCCAGCAGGCCAGGCCGCGGTCGCCGAGGATCTCTCCTTCAACACCGCGATCTCCTTTATCACCAACACCAACTGGCAGAACTACGGCGGCGAGAGCACGCTGTCCTATCTCGTGCAGATGCTCGGCCTGACGCACCAGAATTTCTTGTCGGCGGCGACCGGCATCGCGCTGGCGGTGGCGCTGATCCGTGGCTTCTCGCGTGCGTCGGCACGCACCGTCGGGAATTTCTGGGTCGATGTCACCCGCTGCACATTGTACGTCCTGCTGCCGATCTGCATCGTCTACACGCTGTTTCTGGTTTGGCAGGGCATACCGCAGACGCTTGGCGATTATGTCGATGCGACAACGCTCGAAGGCGCCAAGCAGACCATTGCGGTCGGCCCGGTCGCCTCGCAGGTCGCGATCAAGATGCTCGGCACCAATGGCGGCGGCTTCTTCAATGCCAACGCCGCGCACCCCTTCGAGAACCCGACCGCGCTGTCGAACTTCGTGCAAATGCTGTCGATCTTCGCGCTCGGCGCGGCGCTGACCAACGTGTTCGGCCGCATGGTCGGCAACCAGCGCCAGGGCTGGGCAATCCTGTCCGTGATGGGCGTGCTGTTCGTCGCTGGGGTCGCCGTCACCTATTGGGCGGAAGCTAGCGGCACTTCGACCATGCACGTGCTCGGGCTGACCGGCGGCAATATGGAGGGCAAGGAGGTCCGCTTCGGCATCGTCGCGTCCTCGCTGTTCGCCGTGATCACGACGGCCGCCTCCTGCGGCGCGGTCAACGCCATGCATGACAGCTTCACCGCACTCGGCGGCATGATTCCGCTGATCAACATCGAGCTCGGCGAAGTCATTGTCGGCGGCGTCGGCGCCGGCATGTACGGCATGCTGCTGTTCGTCATCCTCGCGATCTTCGTGGCGGGCCTGATGGTCGGCCGCACGCCGGAATATGTCGGCAAGAAGATCGAGGCGCGCGAGGTCAAGATGGCGATGCTCGCGATCCTGGTGCTGCCGCTGATGATCCTCGGCTGGACCGCGGTCGGCGTGGTCTATCCGGCGGCGGTCGCCTCAATGGCGAATGCCGGGCCGCACGGCTTCACCGAGGTGCTCTACGCCTTCACCTCGGCGACCGGCAACAACGGCTCGGCCTTCGCAGGCCTCACCGGCAACACTTTCTTCTACAACCTCACGCTGGCAAGCGCGATGTTCGTCGGCCGCTTCTTCATGATCATCCCGGCGATGGCGATTGCGGGTTCGCTGGCCGCCAAGAAATCGATCCCGCCGTCCGCGGGCACCCTCCCGACCACGGGCGGGCTGTTCGTCGGCCTCGTTGTCGGCGTGATTCTGATCATCGGCGGCCTGACCTTCTTCCCGGCCCTCGCTCTCGGTCCCATCGTCGAGCATCTCGCGATGAACGCCGGCCAAGTGTTCTGACCAGCGAGTGTTCTGATCGACCGCCTTCTGACTGTTCGGAGTGACCTCCATGGATACCATGAAACTGCAAAAACGCGCGTCCGTCTCGGCGATGCTCGATCCCAAGATCGTCGTGCCTGCGATCCGCGCGTCCTTCGCCAAGCTCGATCCGCGCTTGATGATCAAGAATCCCGTGATGTTTGTGGTCGAGATCGTGGCCGCGCTCACCACTGTGATCTTCCTGCGCGATCTCGTCACGGGCGGTGGGAATCTCGGCTTTACCTTCCAGATCATCGTCTGGCTCTGGTTCACGGTGCTGTTCGCCAACTTCGCCGAAGCGGTGGCCGAAGGCCGTGGCAAGGCGCAGGCGGAATCGCTGCGCAAGACCCGCACCGAGAGCCAGGCCAAGCTGCTGACCGGCGCCGGCCTGGCCTTCAATCTCGTGCCGGGGACCAGCCTCAAGGTTGGTGACATCGTGCTGGTCGAGGCCGGCGATACCATCCCCTCCGATGGCGAGGTGATCGAGGGCGTTGCTTCCGTCAACGAAGCCGCCATCACCGGCGAGTCCGCACCCGTGATCCGCGAATCCGGCGGCGACCGTTCGGCGGTGACCGGCGGCACCCAGGTGCTGTCCGACTGGATTCGCGTGCGGATCACGGCAGCGCAAGGTTCGACCTTCATCGACCGCATGATCAAGCTGGTCGAGGGCGCTGAACGAGCAAAGACCCCGAACGAGATCGCGCTCAACATCCTGCTGGCCGGCCTCACCATCATCTTCGTGTTCGCAACCGTCACCATCCCGAGCTACGCGGCGTATGCCGGCGGCTCGATCTCGGTGGTTGTGCTGGTCGCGCTGTTCGTGACGCTGATCCCGACCACGATCGGCGCGCTGCTGTCGGCAATCGGCATCGCCGGCATGGACCGCCTGGTCCGCTTCAACGTGCTGGCGATGTCCGGCCGCGCCGTCGAGGCCGCCGGAGACGTCGACACGCTGCTGCTCGACAAGACCGGAACGATTACACTCGGCAACCGCCAGGCGACCTCCTTCCGCCCGGTGCGCGGCGTCACCGAGCAGGAGCTCGCGGACGCGGCCCAGCTCGCCTCGCTTGCCGACGAGACCCCGGAGGGCCGTTCGATCGTGGTGCTGGCCAAGGAGAAATACGGCATCCGTGGCCGCGACATGGCCGAGTTGGGAGCCACCTTCATCCCGTTCACGGCGCAGACCCGCATGAGCGGCGTCGACGCCGGCGGCTCGTCAGTGCGCAAGGGCGCCGTCGATGCCATCCTCAACTATGTCGGTGGTGGTGCACCGCTGGTGGTCGCCTCAGGCAACACGGCTCGTTCCATCCAGCCCGCCGGGCTCTCGGACATCGGTCGCGAGATCCAGACCATTGCCGACGACATTTCGAAGGCCGGCGGCACGCCGCTGGCGGTCGCCAGGGACGGTAGGCTGCTCGGCGTCATCCAGCTCAAGGACATCGTCAAGGGCGGCATCCGCGAGCGCTTTGCCGAGCTGCGGCGCATGGGCATCCGCACCGTCATGATTACCGGCGACAATCCCATGACGGCCGCCGCGATTGCAGCGGAAGCCGGCGTCGACGACTTCCTGGCGCAGGCAACCCCGGAGGACAAGCTCAAGCTGATCCGGGACGAGCAGGCCAAGGGCAAGCTGGTGGCGATGTGCGGCGACGGCACCAACGACGCGCCGGCGCTCGCTCAGGCCGACGTCGGTGTCGCCATGAACACCGGCACGCAGGCAGCCCGCGAGGCCGGCAACATGGTCGACCTCGACTCCAACCCGACCAAGCTGATCGAGGTGGTCGAGATCGGCAAGCAGCTGTTGATGACGCGCGGCGCGCTGACCACGTTCTCGATCGCCAACGACGTCGCGAAGTATTTCGCGATCATCCCGGCGATGTTCCTGGCGTTCTACCCCCAGCTCAACGTGCTCAATGTCATGAACCTGTCGAGCCCGCAGAGCGCTATCCTGTCGGCGATCATCTTCAACGCGCTTGTTATCATCGCGCTGATCCCGCTGGCGCTCAAGGGCGTCGCTTATCGCGCGGTCGGGGCCGGCGCATTGCTCCGGCGCAACCTGCTGATCTACGGCCTCGGCGGCATCGTCATTCCCTTCATCGGCATCAAGGCGATCGATCTCGTGGTCGTTGCCTTGCACCTGGCTTAACCCGTCATTGCGAGGAGCGAAGCGACGAAGCAATCCAGACTGCCTCTGCGGAAAGATTCTGGATTGCTTCGCTTCGCTCGCAATGACGGAGAAATAGGAGAAACACATGCTCAGAGAA
The DNA here is from genome assembly GCF_055811695.1 of Bradyrhizobium sp. MI1.3. Classification (NCBI taxonomy): domain Bacteria; kingdom Pseudomonadati; phylum Pseudomonadota; class Alphaproteobacteria; order Hyphomicrobiales; family Nitrobacteraceae; genus Bradyrhizobium; species Bradyrhizobium sp. MI1.3. Next base: position 27,812 of record NZ_JBVVPQ010000015.1, read on the forward strand.
ATCCGCCCCGCCATCGTCCTGCTGCTGGTGCTTACCGCCATCACCGGACTTGCCTATCCGCTCGCGATGACCGCTATTGCTGGCGCGATCTTCCCCGCGCAGGCGCAGGGCAGCCTGATCGAGAAGGACGGCAAGGTGGTCGGCTCCGCCCTGATCGGGCAGGAGTTCAAGGACGACAAATATTTCCACGGTCGCCTCTCGGCGACAGTGGCGTCGGACCCGAACGATTCGACCAAGACGGTACCGGCGCCCTACAACGCCGCCAATTCGGGTGGCTCCAATCTCGGTCCCACCAGCAAGGCGCTGGCCGACCGGCTGAAGGAAGATGTGGACAAGCTCAAGGGCGAGAACCCCAATGTCGCCGTGCCGGTCGACCTCGTGACGACCTCGGCCAGCGGCCTTGATCCGGATATCTCGCCGGAAGCGGCGGAATTCCAGGTGCCGCGCGTAGCGAAGGCGCGAAACGTGCCGGAGGATCAGGTCAAGCAAATGGTGGCTTCCAACATCCAGGGCCGCCTGCTCGGCCTGATCGGCGAGCCCCGGGTCAATGTGCTGGCTCTCAATCTCGCGCTCGATCGTGCCACGAAGTAGTCTAGGCTAGGTCCGCGCGGATGATTATATTGACCTGATGGTCCGAGAGCGCCGCGATCCCGAACAACGTCCTTCGCCCGAGGCGCTGCTGGAAGCCGCGCGCCGGGAGGAGGGCGTGAGCGGCAAGCTGAAGATCTTCGTCGGCGCCGCTCCCGGCGTCGGCAAGACCTACGAGATGCTGCAAAGCGCCCACGCCAGGCGCAAGTCAGGCATCGACGTCGTGGTCGGCTTCGTCGAGACCCATGGCCGGGCCGAGACTGAGGCGCTGGTGCGCGGGCTGGAAGTGATCCCGCGCAAGAAGCTCGATTATCGCGGCCAGACTGTCGAGGAAATGGACCTCGACGCCGTGATCGCGCGCCGGCCGAAAATCGCGCTGGTCGACGAGCTCGCCCACACCAATGCCGCCGGCAGTCGCCATCCAAAGCGCCATCTGGATGTCGAAGAACTGCTGTCCCATGGCATCGACGTCTACACCGCCGTCAACATCCAGCACATCGAGAGCCTGAACGACGTCGTCGCCCAGATCACCCATGTGCGGGTGCGCGAGACCGTGCCGGATTCGGTGTTCGATCGCGCCGACGCCATCGAGCTGATCGACCTCACGCCCGACGACCTGATCCAGCGGCTGAAAGAGGGCAAGGTCTATGTCCCCAGGCAGGCCGAGCGGGCGCTGGAGCATTATTTCTCGCCGGGCAACCTGACCGCGCTGCGCGAACTCGCGCTGCGGCGCACGGCCGAACGGGTCGACGAGCAGCTGCTCACTCACATGCAGGCGAACGCGATCGCCGGTCCCTGGGCCGCAGGCGAGCGCATCCTCGTCTGCGTCAGCGAAGATCCGCGTGCTGCCAGCCTCGTGCGCTACACCAAGCGGCTGGCCGACCGGCTGCACGCGCCGTTCATCGCGGTCTCGATCGAGACGCGGCGCTCGCTCCAGCTCTCCGACGAGCAGCGCGACCGACTGGCCGATACGCTGCGGCTCGCGGAATCGCTTGGCGGTGAGGCGCTGACGGTTCCGGGCGTCGGCCGCCGCCTCGCCGACGACGTCGTCAACTTCGCGCAGGGCAACAACGTCACCCAAATCGTGATCGGCAAGTCGACGCGCTCGCTCTGGTTCGAGATGACGCGCGGCTCCGTCGTGCACGATCTGGTGCGCCGCGCCGGGAACATCAGCGTGCATGTCATCCCTGGCGATGAGCTCACGAGCGAGCCGGCGCCAAAGACGGCGGTGCAGACCGCAACGCGATCGGAGCCGTTCGATGCGCGGCCCTATCTGAAGGCTCTCGGGATCACCGCACTTGGCCTCGCTGCTGCCGTGGCCATCAAGCCGTATTTCGGCATTGAGAACGTCGACCTGATGTTCCTGACCGCCGTGGTGACCGTTGCCGTGCGCTACGGATTGTGGCCGTCGTTACTTGCGAGTGTCGCGGCATCACTCGCCTACAATTTCTTCTTTCTGCCGCCGGTCTATACCTTCACCATCACCGATCCGACCAATGTCGCGGCGTTCTTTTTCTTCATGCTGATTGCGTTCGTGGTGTCGAACGTCGCGGGGCGGGTCCGCACCCAGGCCGATGCTGCGATCGGTCGCATCCGGACCACCGAGCAACTCTATGCATTCAGCCGCAAGCTCGCCGGTACCGGCACGCTCGACGACGTGCTGTGGGCGACCGCCTACCAGATCGCGCTGATGCTGAAAGTCCGCGTGGTGCTGCTGTTGCCGGAGGACGGCCTGCTCACGGTGAAGTCGGGCTATCCCCCCGAAGACGATCTCGATCAGGCCGATCTTGCCGCCGCCAACTGGGCCTGGAGCAACGACCGCCCTGCAGGCCGCGGCTCGGACACGCTGCCGGGTGCAAAACGGCTGTTCCTGCCGATGCGCACCGGGCGCGGCCCGATCGGCGTGATCGGCATCGACGACGACCGCACCGGTCCCTTGCTGACGCCTGACCAGCGCCGGCTGCTCGATGCGCTGGTCGACCAGGGCGCGCTGGCGATCGAGCGCGTGCTGCTGGTCGAGGACGTCGATCGCGTCAAGCGCTCCGTCGAATCCGAGCGGCTGCGTTCCGCATTGTTGACGTCGATTTCACACGACCTGAAGACGCCGCTCGCATCCGTGCTGGGTGCGGCCTCGACCATGCGCGATCTCGCCAGCGCCCTCTCCGACACCGAGAAGCGCGACCTGCTCGCGACGGTCATCGACGAATCCGAACGGCTCAACCGCTTCATCGCCAATCTGCTCGACATGACCAAGCTCGAATCCGGCGCCATCGTGCCCAACGCTGCGTTGCACGATCTCGGAGAGATCGTCGGCAGCGCGCTCCGGCGGGCAGCCAAGATCCTCACCGCCCACAAGGTGGAGCTGGAGTTGGCCGCAGACCTTCCTATGCTCCAGCTCGATGCGGTGCTGTTCGAGCAGGTGCTGTTCAACCTGCTCGACAACGCCGCCAAATATTCGCAGCCCCACGCCACGGTTTCGATCCGCAGCCGGCGCGACAGCGATCATGTGGTGCTCCAGATTGCCGACGAGGGCGACGGCATTCCGTCGGAGGAGCTCGAGAGCGTGTTCGACAAGTTTTATCGCGCGCAGAAGGGCGACCATGTCCGTCCCGGCACCGGGCTCGGGCTCGCCATCTCCCGCGGCTTCGTCGAGGCGATGCATGGCACGATCTCGGCCGCGAATCGCAGCGACCGGAGCGGCGCGGTTCTGACCATCCGCCTGCCCATTCCGGCCCCGACCCACGCATTGGATACCGCCGCATGAGCGCAGCCCCGATCAAGGTGCTGGTCATCGACGACGAGCCGCCGATCCGCAAATTGCTGCGGATGGGGCTCTCGACGCAAGGCTATGAGATACTGGAGGCGTCGAACGGCAAGACCGCGCTGGAGAAGCTCAGCGAGGGCCCCGCGCTGATCATCCTCGATCTCGGCCTTCCCGACATCCAGGGCCATGAGTTGTTGCGTACCATCCGCGCCCGCAATGACGCGGTGCCGATCGTGGTGTTGTCGAGCCGTGGCGACGAGGCCGGCAAGGTGGAGGCGCTCGATCTCGGGGCCGACGATTACCTGACAAAGCCGTTCGGCATGGACGAGCTGCTGGCGCGCCTGCGCGCGGCGCTGCGGCACCAGCTTCAGATCCAGGGCGAACGCCCGGTGTTTCGTGCCGGCGATCTCTCGGTCGATCTGGTGCGCCGGATCGTGAAGGTCGGCGAGCGCGACGTCAAACTGTCGCCGAAGGAATATGACCTCCTGCGTGTGTTGGTGCAGCACGCCGGCAAGGTGCTCACTCACCGCTTCCTGCTGAGGGAGCTCTGGGACGAGTTGACCGACGCGCAATATCTGCGCGTCTATGTCCGCCAGCTCCGGCAGAAGATCGAGGCCGATCCGGAACGGCCGCAATATGTGCTGACGGAGACGGGCATCGGCTATCGGTTGAAGGCGGGGGATTGACGTTCCAGAGACACTTGTAGGGTGGGCAAAGGCGCAAAGCGCCGTGCCCACCATTTCGGTCGCAGTGCGCATAATGGTGGGCACGCTCCGCTTTGCCCACCCTACGAGATCTAGAATTAGGCGAGCAGTCTCCTCAGCCCGCCTTCCTCTGCCGCGCCGTCGACCGATGCGTCTTCTTTGGGGCCCTGGTTCGCCCCGATGCTCGGCGCGCATGGGACTTCGCCGCCGTCTTCTTCCCACCGCGTCCCTTCAAGCTCTGCTTCAGCGCATCCATCAGGCTGACGACATTGCTCGGCTTCTCCTCAGGCTCCGGCAGTTCGATTGTCTTGCCGCTGGCCTTGCGCTTCACCAGGGCCTTCAGCGCGTTCTCGTAGTCGTCCTTGAATTTGCTCGGATCGAAATGGGAGGCCTTGGTCTGGAGGATATGGCCGGCGAGCTCAACCATGTCCTTGGTGATCTTCGGGCTCTTGATGTCGTCGAAGAACTGGTCCTCGTCGCGCAGTTCGTAGGGGAAACGCAGCGTGGTGCCGAGCAGTCCCTTGCCGAGCGGCTCGATCGCGATGATGTGCTCGCGATTGGTGAGCACGATTTTGGCGAGCGCGACGCGATCCTGGTCCTTCATGGCGTCGCGGATCACGGCAAAGGCATCGACCGCGGCTTTGCCGTCGGGCGCGATGTAGTAGGGATGGTTGAGGTAGCGCTGGTCGATCTCGTCGCTCGGCACAAAGCTCTCGATGTCGATGGTGTGGTTGCTCTCGATCTGGACCGCTTCGAGCTCCTCCGGCTCGATCTCGACATATTTGCCCTTGCGCAGCTCGTAGCCGCGGCCCTTCTGGTCGCTCTCGACGACGTCGCCGGTCTCGGCGTCGATCATCTGCTGCTTCAATCGGTTTCCGGTCTCGCGGTTGATCATGTGAAACCGCGTCTTCTCGGCCGCGGTGGTCGCCGGATAAAGCACAACGGGACAACTGACCAGCGAGAGCTTCAACGTTCCCTTCCAATAGGCGCGCGGTGCCATTCCGTTCTCCAGCGTCTGCGAGTCATTTTGGAACCCCAACCGTCCCGCGGGGTTTTGGTTCCGGGTGGGATGCGGGCCGTGATAGGCTTCCACGCCGAAAGAGAATCCGGGACCAGCCGTGCTGCAAAAGCTATCGAAGTATCGACAGAAACGTGATTTCGAGAAGACGCCGGAGCCGTCGGGCAAGGCCGCGGTGGCGCCATCGAAGCAACGGCGCTTCGTGATCCAGAAGCATGACGCTTCGCGGCTGCACTACGATCTGCGGCTCGAGTTCGATGGCGTCTTCAAGTCCTGGGCGGTGACGAAAGGGCCCTCGCTCGATCCGCACGACAAGCGGCTGGCCGTCGAGGTCGAGGACCATCCGCTCGACTATGGCGACTTCGAGGGCACGATTCCGGAAGGCCAGTACGGCGGCGGCACGGTCATGCTGTGGGACCGCGGCACCTGGGAATCCGAAGATCCCGAACGCGGTTTCAAGAAGGGCGATCTGAAATTCACACTGCATGGCGAGAAGCTGCACGGCAGCTGGGTCCTGGTGCGCATGCGCAACGATCGCACCGGCGGCAAACGGACCAATTGGCTCTTGATCAAGCATCGCGACGAATATGTTCGCGAGGGCGCAGACAACGACATTCTCGAGGAGGACAAGTCGGTCGCCTCAGGGCGCGCGATGGAGCAGATCGCCGGAGGCAAGGGGCGCGCGCCAAAACCGTTCATGCTGGCGAAGGGCACCAAGGCCAAGGCCGACGCGGTCTGGCAGTCCGATCGGGCGGACGAGGCGAAAGGGCGCACGGTCAAGCCGGCGCCGCGCGCGGCGTTGAAGGCCGGCAGGACGGCAAAGAAGAAAGCCACGACCGCAACGACCGCGAAGAACGCGGCGGAGATGCCGGACTTCGTCGCGCCGCAGCTCTGCACGTCGGTCGAGCGCCCGCCGGGCGGCGATGGCTGGTGCCACGAGATCAAGTTCGACGGCTACCGCGTGCAGCTGCGGGTCGAGGGCGGCAAGGCGACGTTGAAGACGCGCAAAGGCCTCGACTGGACCGAAAAATTCGCGAGCATCGCGAAAGAAGCAGGCGCGTTACCGGACATGATGATCGACGGCGAGATCGTCGCGCTCGACCATAATGGGGCACCGAACTTTTCGTCGCTCCAGGCGGCGCTGTCGGACGGCAAGACCGAGGAGCTGATCTTCTTTGCGTTCGACCTGTTGTTTGCGGAAGGTCTCGATTACCGCCGGCTGCCGCTCGGCGAGCGCAAGGCGCGGTTGCAGGAGCTGCTGGAAGCGCGCAAGCGCAAATCGAGCCAGATTCGCTATGTCGAGCATTTCGAAAGCGGCGGCGACGCCGTGCTGCAATCGGCCTGCAAGCTCGAGCTCGAGGGCGTGGTGTCGAAGAAGCTCGACGCGCCCTATCGTTCGGGGCGGACGGAAAGCTGGACCAAGGCAAAATGCCGCGCCGGCCATGAGGTCGTGATCGGCGGCTACAAGACCACCAATGGCAAATTCCGCTCGCTGATGGCCGGCGTGCACCGCGGTGACCATCTCGCGTTCGTCGGCATGGTCGGCACCGGCTTTGGTGCGGACAAGGTCAAGCGCATCATGCCGTCCTTGAAGGCCATGGAGGCCAAGCAAAGCCCCTTCGGCGGCAAGAACGCACCGAAAAAGACGCGCGAGGTGCACTGGCTGAAGCCGGAGCTCGTGGCGGAGATCGAGTTCGCCGGCTTCACCGCCGACGGCAATATCCGCCAGGCCGCCTTCAAGGGTCTGCGGCAGGACAAGCCGGCGGAGGAGGTCGAGGCGGAGACACCGGTCGATACCGAGCTTGCCGAGCCCTCGACGAAGCCGCGCGCGAAAGCGAAGACCGGCGCACGAACGGCCCAGGCCGGCGGCAGTGCCGAAGTGATGGGAGTCGTCATCTCCAAGCCGGACAAGGAGCTCTGGCCGGACGATGGCAATGGCGATCCCGTCACCAAGCTGGACCTCGCGCGCTATCTCGAAGCCGTCGGCGAATGGATGATCGCGCATCTCAAGGGTCGGCCGTGCTCGCTGATCCGCGCCCCCGATGGCATCAAGGGCGAATGCTTTTTCCAGCGTCACGCCATGCAGGGGACATCGAATCTTCTGGAGCTCGCAAGGGTCTCCGGCGATCGCAAACCCTATTTGCAGATCGACCGCATCGAGGGGCTCGCCGCGGTGGCGCAGATCGGCGGTGTCGAGCTGCATCCCTGGAATTGCGCGCCCTACGCCTACGATACCCCGGGCCGGCTGGTGTTCGATCTCGATCCGGCGCCCGACGTCGTCTTCGCCGAGGTCGTCGAGGCCGCCAAGGAGATGCGGCAGCGGCTGACCGACATCGGCATGGAAAGCTTCTGCAAGACCACCGGCGGCAAGGGCCTGCACGTCGTGGTGCCCTTGCGTCATGGCGCGCGCGACCAGGTGAGCTGGAAAGAGGCCAAGGCCTTCGCGCAAGGCGTCTGCCAGTGGATGGCGGACGACGCTCCCGAGCGCTATCTGCTCAACATGTCGAAGAAGCTGCGCAACGGAAAGATCTTCCTGGACTATTTGCGCAACGACCGCATGTCGACGGCGGTGGCCCCTCTGTCGCCGCGTGCGCGCGCCGGCGCCACCGTGTCGATGCCGCTCACCTGGGCGCAGGTGAAGACCGATCTCGATCCGAAGCGCTATACGCTGCGGACGGTGCCGGGGCTGCTGCCGCGGTCGAAGGCGTGGGATGGTTATGACGATGCGGCCGTGTCGATCAAGGCCGCGATCAAGAAGCTCGCCGGGAAAACGAAGTAGGGTGGGTTAGCGAAGCGTAACCCACCACTTCTGTTGACACGGAGAGAAAAAACGTGGGTTACGCCTTGCGGCTAACCCACCCTACCGAACCCGGCTAGATCCGTCCCAGCAGGAGCAGGATCAGCAGGATGACGATGACGAGCCCGAGACCGCCGCCGCCGTAATAGCCGGTGCCGTAGAACGGGCCGCCGCCGATGCCGCTGAAGCCGCCGAGCAGCGCGATGACCAAAATGATCAGAATGATCGTACCGATAGACATGCCAAATCTCCTCCAGCCCTTCGTTGAAGGGTCTCTTGCAACCTGTCCCGTTGTGCGAGGGCAACTTGCCGCAGGTTTTATAGTTCCGCCTATGAAACACGGGGTGCACGCGCAACTTGCATGGAACCTTTGTGGTACCGGTGGGCATGATTATGTGAGGTTCAATCACTAACGGGGCAGAGCCATGTCAGCACCGCTTGTCATCTCTATTCCCCACCGCCTCGGCCGCGAGGAGGCGGTACGCCGGCTCAAGACCGGGCTCGGCCGTGCTGCCGCCAGCATTCCGGTGATGCAGGTCGAGGAGGAGCGCTGGAACGGCGACAGCATGAATTTCCGCATCCGCGCGCTGGGGCAGATTGCGAGCGGCCAGGTCGATGTCGCCGACGATCATGTCAAGGTGCAGGTGGTGCTGCCTTGGCTGTTGCAGCGCTTTGCCGAGATGGCACAGGCCACGATCCGCAAACGCGGCCAGCTGCTGTTGGGCAAAGACGGGAAGAGCTAGCGTTCAAGCGCGGGTGCGCTGTCGCACCGGTTTCGCCGCGTCCACGGGGCGCGCCGGGATGACCGAAGCGGGAAAACCGCGAAGCGCCTGCGCGAGCGGCAGATCGTTGCCGGCGAAACCTGGCATGCTGTAGCCCGTGACGTCGATGGTGGCGTCGGCCTCATCGAGCGCCGGCCATTCGCGTCCTGCTTGCGTGAAAGGTGCGAAGTGGCGCCCGACAATGACGATCGCAGCAGTGCGGCCGTGGCGGCGGGCAAAGGCCACGACATGGTCGGCATGTGCGCCCCGCACCTGAAGCGGCTGGTAGTCGCCTCGCGCGAAGACGTCGGACAACTCGTTGCGCAGCTTGAGCAGGTGCCGCGTCCAGGCCAGCTTGAGCTGGCCGTCCGGCCAGCTCTTGATCAGGTGATTCCAATCCGGATTGTCCAGCGTGCCCAGCGCCGCGTGTCGCGCGGAAAAATCCACCGGGCGGCGGTTGTCGGGATCGACCAGCGACAGGTCCCAGAATTCGGTCCCCTGATAGAAATCGGGCACGCCCGGCAGAGTCGCCTTGAGCGTGAGCTGGCTCAGCGCGTTCAGCGCGCCGAGCAGCGCGACGCGGCGAGCCAGGGTTTGCAGCGCCTCCAGGAACTCGCCTGATTGCGCGGGATCGAGGATCTTCGCGATGAAGCTCTTGACGCCGCTCTCGTAGGCCTCGTGCGGGTTGAGCCAGCTGGTCTCCTCCTTGCCCTCGCGCGCGGCCTTGAGCGCATAGGCCTGGATACGCGCGACGAAACCGGCATCGGCCGTCTCTACAAGCGGCCAGGCGCCGAGCAGCGTCTGATAGAGCATGTATTCGAACGTTGCCGACGGAGCGCGCAGATTGCCGTCGAGCGCGAGGTGCGGCGCGTTCAGGACTTTCCAGCGTGCCACGGCGCTGGTCCATTCGCCGGGAATTTCACTTAAGGCAGCGATCCGCGCGCGGGCGTCCTCGCCACGTTTGGTGTCGTGCGTGGCGGTCGCCGTCATCCCTTGCGGCCATTCCCTGGCGCGGGCCTGCATGGTCTCGTGGAAAGCGGGAATGGTGAGGCCCTTGCTCGCGGGATCGCCGCCGACTTCGTTCAGGGCGAGCAGCCGGTGGAATTGATAGAAGGCAGTGTCCTCCAGCGACTTCGCCATCATCGGCCCGGTGAATTGCTGCACCTTCAGCGCAAAGCGGCGCACGCGCGGGGCGCTGTGCGGGGGACGGCCGGGCTTGAGCAGGTCCATGGTGAGGGCGTCGCGCAGGAAGTCGAAAATGCCTTCGTCTGCGGCGAACCATTCCTGGCGAGCGGCCTCGATGGTGTCGTCGATCAGCTTGCGATCGTTCGCGGTCGGCGCGCTTGTCGTCAAATAGGTGCGGTACACCGGGAAATGCAGCACGTAGAGCTCGAGCGCCTGCCGCAGGCTGTCGGCGGAAAAGTCGCGGGTGGAGTAGTGCCCGTTGGCGATGCGTGCAAGCAGGCGCGTCAGAACCGTGAATTCGCTGGTCAGTAGTGTCTCCAGCACGCGCCGTTTGGCGTCCTTGACATAAGGCGCGAGCCGCGGCGGCCGGTTGCTGATCTGCCGCCAGGTCTCGTCCAGCGCCTCCAGCCCCTTGGGGTCGACCAGAACGTGGGTGATGGCATTCATCCACTCATAGCCGGTGGTGCCCTGGACGCCGGCGAAATGCGGCAGGCGCTCGTGCTCGCACAGGATTTTCTCGATCACCGTATAGAACGGCTTTGTGGTGCCCTGAGCGTCGCGCACCAGCCGGCGCAGCCGCTGGCAATATTGCGCGGGATCGCGCAGGCCGTCGATATGATCGAGCCGGATGCCCTGCAGTTTGCCGTCGGCAATGAGTTGCTTCACCAGCCGGTGCGTGGCGGCGAACGTGCCGGGATCCTCGACGCGCATGCCGGCGAGCCCGTTGACGTCGAAGAAGCGGCGATAATTGATGTCGCTGGAGGCAAGCCGCCAGTGCCCGAGCTTGTAGTGCTGGCGCTCCAGCAAATGATGCAGCGCCAGCGTCTGCGCGGGGCGGTCCTTGGCGGCGCGATAGGCGCCAAGGCCGCGCGCGATGATATCGGCGCTGCCTGCGATCTCTTTGAGCTCCGCCTTGAAGCCGGGCGCTTCCTTGCGGTTGGGGCGGCGCAGTCCCGTGTAGCGGGCCGCCAGCGACAGCAGGCGCTTGCCGGCCTCGGTTTCGGCGGCGTCGGCTTCCTTCACGATCATCCGCAGCATCTCGCCATAGCGCTCCGGCGCGATCGGCAATCGATGCTCGAAATACCAAGCGGAAAAACTACCTTCGTTGGGATCGTAGCGCAGCTCGATATCGCCGCTCTCGAGCGCTTCGCCATAGGACGCTCCGAGGATCGGCAGCAGCACGCCGCCACGGGCGCGGAAAGCCAGTTGATCCCAGTCGATATCGAAGGAGACGGCATGCGGCGAGGCCTGGCCCCATTCCAGCACGTCCAGCCACCAGGGATTGTCGGCAAAGTGAACGCCGACGTGGTTCGGTACGAAATCGATGATGAGGCCGAGGTCGTGTCGCGTCAGCGCCTCGCTCAGCCGCGCGAAGCCGGCCTCGCCGCCGAGCTCCGGATTGAACTGGCTGTGATCGACGGTGTCATAGCCGTGGGTCGAGCCCTTGCGGGCCTTCATCACCGGCGAGGTGTAGAGATGCGTGATCCCCAGTGCCTTCAGATAGGGCACCACCGCGGCGGCCTTGTCGAAGTCGAAATCCGCGGTGAGCTGAAGCCGGTAGGTTGCGAGAGGAATGGCTGGAGGCATGTCAACCTCCGAGGCGCCAGACCACCGACCAGGGCGCAAGCCGATCGCCGGTCGCGCCGCCCCAGATCAGGGTCCCCACACCGTCGTCGGAATATGCGGCGTCCTTGTCGGAGAGATTGGCCACGAGGCGCAACGTCGCGCCATCCCCCATGTGCCAATGTGCGGTGAGCAGCCCGCTATCGGCCACGGCGGCATCACCGAAGCGCGCACCTTTCAGTCGTGGCGCGACCTCCTTGTGGCGGAGTGCGAGCAGCTCCCGCACCAGCGCGAGGCGTGCATCCTGCTCCGGCGTGTGGCCGCTCCAGTCGAGCACGGCCGATTGCAGCGTTGCCGGATCGAGCGGGTCGGGCACCTCGTCGCCATACGTCTCATAGGCCCAGGCGTATTCCTGCCTGCGCCCCTTGCGCACGGCATCAGCCAGTCCGCCCTGGAAGTCACAGAAGAAGGGGAAGGGCACGGTGGAGCCCCACTCCTCGCCCTGAAACAGCATCGGCACCATCGGCGCGAGCAGGGTCACCGCGAGTGCTGCTTCGATCTGCTTGGGCGATGCCAGGCTTTCGAGCCGGTCGCCGAGCGGCCGGTTGCCGATCTGGTCGTGGTTTTGCAGGAAATTGATGAAGGTTGCCGGCGGCAGCTCGCCGCTGTTCTCGCCGCGCGGCTTCTTGCCCCAGAATTCCGAGATCTCGCCCTGATAGACGAAGCCGGAGGCGAGCGCGCGTGCGAGATCGAGCCGCGGCGTTTGATAGTCCGCGTAATAGCCGGCGAGCTCGCCCGTCAGCATCACGTGCCAGACGTGGTGGTAGTCGTCGTTCCACTGGCCGCGATATTTGCCGTTCGGGGGCTCCTGCGCGGCGTCGAGCAGGCTCGCGCGGTTGTCGCCATTCTCCAGCACGAGATGGATATGCCGCCCCGTCGCTTTGGCCAGCTCGCCCGCGGCGACGCTGAGGTCCTGCAGCATCGATTGCTCGCCGGGGATCGCCATGATGTGATTGGCGGCATCAAGCCTCAGGCCGTCGAAGCGATAGTCGCTGAGCCACGACAGCGCGTTCTCGACGGCAAAAGCGCGAACCTGCGGCACGCGATAATCGATCGCACTGCCCCATGGCGTGTGCGCGTCGGTGAAGAAGGCCGGCGCGTAGCGGCCGAGGTAATTTCCCTCGGGGCCGAAATGATTGTAGACGACGTCGAGGAACATCATCAGCCCGCGCAGATGGGCTTCGTCGATCAGCGTCTTCAAATCATCGGGATGACCATAGGCGCTGTCGGGCGCGTACCACAGCACGCCATCATAACCCCAGCCGCGACGACCGGCGAAGTCGGCCAGCGGCATCAGCTCGACCGCGGTGATGCCGGTCGCGACGAGATGATCGAGCTTGTCGATCATGGCACGATAGGTACCTTCCGCAGTGAAGGTGCCGACATGCGTCTCGATCAGTACCGTCTCTTCCCAGGGACGCCCGCGCCAATCGGGCGTGCGCCAGGCGAAGGCGTCATGATCGATCACCTCGCTCGGGCCGAACACGTCGTCGGGCTGGAATGCAGACGCCGGATCGGGCACGTCGATCGCGTCGTCGATCCTGAATTTGTAGTTGCTGCCGACGGGCAGATTGGCAATCTCGGCGACATACCAGCCATCCTGCCGGCGCTGCATCGCGTGTCGTCTGTCGAGCAGGAGATCGACACGGCGCGCGGCAGGTGCCCATAGCCGGAACGACACGCCGTCCTTCGTCGGCCTCGCGCCGAAGGATGGCCTCATAGCGCCCCCGCGAAAGCGAGCACGGAGCGCGGCGGCGCCTTGCTGTCGCTTCCGGGCAGGAAGTCGACCGTGTTCAGCTTGGCGTCGGTCGTGTTCAGGATTTGCTGCCAGCTCTTGTATTCGGTCAATTTTGGCAATTTGAATGCGATCTCTTCGGGGGCTGCGTTGAGTACGATAAAGATCGCGGCGCTGCCCGGTTCCATCGGCCCCATCACATAGGAGAGGAACCGCCCTTCCGGGAATTTCCAGTCGCTTTCCGTCATTTCGTCGCCGGCCGGCGTCAGCCACAGCGCGCCGTAGGAGATGCCGTCCTTGGGGCGGCCGTCGAGCCAGCGATGGCTGCGAAGCTGCGAGAACCGGCGGCGGATATCGGCGAGCTCGGCGACGAAATCGACCATGTCGTCGCCGTCCTTGCCGAGATTGTCCCAGCCGACCCAGCCAACCTCGTTGTCCTGGCAATAGGCGTTGTTGTTGCCTGATTGCGAATTCCCGACTTCGTCGCCGGCGAGGATCAGCGGAATGCCCTGCGCCAACATGAGGCAAGCCAGTACGTTCTTGCGAAGCTGCCGGCGCAAGCTGACGATTTGGGGATCGTCGGTCGGGCCCTCGACACCGCAATTGTTGCTGTGGTTGTCGTTGGAGCCGTCGCGATTGTCCTCGCCATTGGCCTCGTTGTGCTTCTCGTTGTAGCTGAAGAGATCGGCGAGGGTGAAACCGTCATGCACGGTGATGTGGTTGACGCTGGCGCGCGGCCGCCGTCCGTCGTGGTTGAACAGGTCGGAGGACGCCGTCATGCGGCTGGAGATGTCGCCGATCAGGCTGCCTTCGCCGCTCCAGTAGCGGCGCATAGCGCTGCGATAACGGTCGTTCCACTCCGACCATTGTGAAGGAAATGCGCCGACCTGATAGCCGCCAAGGCCGAGGTCCCAGGGTTCGGCGACGAGCTTGACGCTCGCCAGCACCGGGTCCTGGCGTATCGCGGTCAGGAACGAGCTGCCGCGATCATAACCGTTCGGCCCGCGCGCCAGCGTGGTGGCGAGGTCGAAACGGAAGCCGTCGACGTGGCAGACCTCGACCCAGTAGCGCAGGGAATCCATCACCATCTGCAGCACGCGCGGATGGGTGAGGTTCACCGACGAGCCGCAGCCGGTAAAATCGTCGTAGTAGCGCGGGTTCTCGCGGTTCAGCCAGTAATAGGAGGCGTTGTCGATGCCGCGGTAGCACAGCGTCGGGCCGAGGTGATTGCCCTCGGCGGTGTGGTTGTAGACGACGTCGAGCATCACCTCGATGCCGGCATCGTGCAGGCGTGCGACGGTGGTGCGGAAAGAATCGAGGGCGTTGTCCTGGGCGTAGCGCTGCTCGGGCGCGAAGAAGGACAAGGTGTTGTAGCCCCAGTAATTGGCGAGCTTCTTCTCCACCAGGATGCGGTCATCGACGAAACTGTGCACCGGCAGGAGCTCAACGGTGGTGACGCCGAGCTTCTTCAGGTGCTCGATCATCGCCGGCGAGGACAGGCCGCCATAGGTGCCGCGCAAATTCGGCGGGACGTCGTCGCGCTTCTGTGTCAGTCCCTTGACGTGGGCCTCGTAGATGATGGTGTCTTCCCAGGGAATGTTGGGCCGGATCTCGCGGCGGCCCCAGTTGAAGGTCTCGTCGACGACGACAGCCTTGGGCATGCCGCGCGCGTTGTCGCGCCGGTCGAACGACAGATCCTCGCGCGGGCTTCCGGTGCGATAGGCGAAATGCGCGTCACTCCAGACCAGCCGCCCGGAAAGCCGCTTGGCATAGGGGTCTAGCAGGAGCTTGTTGGCGTTGAAGCGGTGGCCTTGTTCGGGCTCGTAGGGGCCATGCACGCGGTAGCCGTAGAGCTGGCCGGGCGAGACGTCGTTGAGATAGCCGTGCCAGACATCCTCGGTGCGCTCCGGCAGCTCGACGCGCTCGAGTTCGCGGCGGCCCTGCATGTCAAACAGGCACAGCTCGACCTTCTGCGCGTTGGCGGAGAACAGCGCGAAATTGGTGCCGCGTCCGTCCCAGCTTGCGCCGAGGCGTGCGGGCGATCCAGCAGTCAGGCGCATCGTTCAGCTTTCCGGAACGAGGAAGATCGCGGCGAGCGGCGGAATGGTGAGGCGGAGCTCGCCATTGACGGCGTGGACTTCGCCGATATTGCCGACATTGCTGCCGCCGTAATGGGCGGAGTCGGAGTTGAACACTTCCTTCCACTTGCCACTGAGGGGCGCGCGAACGCGGTAGTTGCGATAGACGTTGGGTGAGAAGTTGACGATCACCATGCACCGGGCGTGCTCGTCAAATCCCTTGCGCAACCATGCGAACACGTTGCGGTTGGCGTCGTCCGTGATCAACCATTCGAAACCGGCCTGCTCGCAGTCCATCTGGTGCAGCGCGGGCACCGCGCGATAGAGCCGGTTGAGATCGCGGATCAGCGCCTGGATGCCTGAATGGAGCTTGTACTCGAGCAAGTGCCAGTCGAGCGACTGGTCGTGATTCCATTCGCGGCTTTGTGCGATCTCGGCGCCCATGAACAGCAGCTTCTTGCCGGGATGGCCGAACATGAAGCTGTAATAGGCGCGCAAATTCGCGAAGCGCTGCCATTCGTCGCCGGGCATGCGCCCCAGGATCGAGCGCTTACCGTGCACGACCTCGTCATGCGACAGCGGCAGGACGAAGTTCTCCGAGAAGGCGTAGTGCAGGCCGAACAGGATGTCGCCGTGATGATGCTTGCGGTGGATCGGATCCTTGCTGATGTAGTTCAGCGTGTCGTGCATCCAGCCCATGTTCCACTTGTAGCCGAAGCCGAGCCCGCCGAATTCGACCGGGCGCGAGACCTGCGGCCAGGCGGTGGACTCTTCGGCGGCCGTGGTCGCCTGCGGGAAACGTGCGAACAGCTCGGTGTTGAAGCGGCGCAGGAACGCGATCGCCTCGATGTTCTCCCGGCCGCCATGCTGGTTCGGAATCCACGCGCCGGGCGGACGGCTGTAGTCGAGGTAGAGCATGGACGCGACGGCATCGACGCGCAGTCCGTCGATCGCGTAGCGCTCGAGCCAGAACAGCGCGTTGGACACCAGGAAGTTCGTGACTTCGGTGCGGCCGTAATTGTAGATCAGCGTACCCCAATCGAGATGCCGGCCCTGGAGCGGATTGGCGTGCTCGTACAGCGCTGTGCCGTCAAAGCTGCCGAGCCCGTGCGGATCGTCCGGGAAGTGGCCGGGCACCCAGTCGAGCAGCACGCCGACGCCCTCGCGGTGGCAGGCATCGACCAGTGCGGCAAAATCCTCCGGCGTGCCGAAGCGGCTGGTCGGCGCATACAGGCCAGTCGGCTGATAGCCCCATGAGCCGTCGAAAGGATGCTCGCTCACGGGGAGGAATTCGAGATGGGTGAAGCCCATGTCGCGGGCGTAGGCCGGCAGCTGCTCGGCCAGTTCGCGATAGGTCAGCCATTCATTGCCGTTCTTGCGCCGCCACGAGCCGAGATGGACCTCGTAGATCGACATCGGCGCGGACAACGCGTTGATGCCGTCGGGTGCCGGTCGCGGCCGGGGCAGATGTGCTTCGTCGAACACGATGGAAGCGGTCTTCGGCCGCACCTCGCTTGCAAAGGCCATCGGATCGGACTTCAGCGGAAGCAGATGGCCATGCGGTCCGATAATTTCGAACTTGTAGTGGTCGCCCGCCTTGGCGTGCGGGATGAACAATTCCCAATAACCCGCGCCGCGCACCCGCATCGGATGGCGCCGTCCGTCCCAGAAATTGAAGTCGCCGACCACGGAGACACGGCGGGCGTTGGGCGCCAGCACCACGAAGCCGATGCCATCGATGCCGTCGAGCCGCATCGGATGCGCGCCGAGCTTGTCGTAAAGGCGCTGGTGCGTGCCTTCGCCGAGCAGATAGAGGTCGAAATCGGTCAGGATCGGCGGAAAGCGATAGGTGTCCTCGAATTCGATGACGTTATCGCCGAACTTCGCGCGGAGCTGGTAGTGCTTCGCGCCGTTCGGCAGAGCGCCGATGAACAGGCCGGCATCATGGACGCGATCGAGCTTCGCCACCTCGCCGTGCTCGCCCACCGCCTCGACATTGGAAGCATCGGGAAGAAACGCGCGCACCACGCTCTTGTCGCCCTCGGGATGCAGCCCGAGATAGTGGAAGGGATCGGAGTGGCGACCCTCGATGATCGCATAGGCCTCGGCAGGGAGTTTAGGCATGGGCTTCGCTCTCGATACTGGACAGAATGCGAAGCAGTCCGGACAGCGGCGCATGGAGCCCCTCAGGCCGGTGGGACAGCTCGTACTCTACTTCCTCGAACGCTTGATCAAGCAGGAAAAACCTTAACAGGCCTGCCGCGGATTGCGGATCTTCCGGCCACAGCCGCCGATCGGTCATGGCTTCGCGGTAGGCGGTGAGGAACGTCGCGGTGGTGCGCTCGCGCCATTCGTCGAGCGCAGCCGTAAGCCGGCCCTGTTCGTCGGAAGCACCCGTGAGCGCGCGGTGGAGCGCCGCGTTAACCGAAAGATCAATCGAGCGGATCAGGCCGGCAACGTCGCGCGCCGCAGGCAGCTTGCGCCGCTTCTCCGCCAGCGGCAAACGCGGATCTCCGTCGAAGTCGATGATGAAGATATCGTCCTTCACGATCAGAGTTTGCCCGAGGCGGAAGTCGCCATGATGACGGATGTTCAACCCGCCGATCTCGGCAGGTAGTAGCGCGCTGAGCCGGCCGGACAGGGACGCGCGCTCCGCGGCGAGCTGATTGATCAGCGGCCGATCTGCCTCCCGCAGGCCGTCGGTGCTGGCGGCCAGCCGCTCGAAAATCCGCTCGGCCCGTGCCTTGAGCTCGGATGACCAGCGCTTGATGTGTGCGGAGCCAATCGGCTCCGGCGCGAGATCGCCGGGCTTTGCGGCGGCCAAAGCCACATGCAGCTCGGCGAGCCGTCGACCGATCTGTGTAATGAAGTGCAGATAGGGCGCTTGCTCCTGGGTCTCGCGGGGCATCTCGCCCGGTGGCAGCACCCGCTGCTCGTCGATATAGCGGTCGAGATAGCCCGCAGTGACGCCCCAGCCGTCGCCCTGGTTCTCGACATAGGCGTGCAGCACGCCGACTGCGCTGCGACGGTCGTCTTCGACCAGTTCGACGCTGCCGAGCAGTGCCGGCGTATTGGCAAAGCGGGCGATTTCCGTGAGGTAGGAGCCGATCTCGATCTCGGGATTGATACCGGCTTCGAGCTGGCGATAGATCTTGGCGACATACTGGTTGTCGACCAGCGCGGTGCTGTTCGACTGTTCGATCGCGCGGATGCGTTCGGGCTCCTTGATGGTGTACTCGGCAAACCGGCTGGTCGCCTTGAACTCCAGCCGCAGATTGTTTTCTTCCACCACCAGGTTCTGCGACAGATTGCGCAGGAACAGGCCAATGAAGATCTGCTCGGTTGCCACATCCAGCAGCGTCCCTTCGCGGGCGCCCTGACGCACGGCGGCGAGCGCCCTGGGATTGAAGCGTTCGCGGTCGAAGCGCACCCATTCGATCTGCATCGGCAGCACGTAGCGCGTGGTGACATCGCCCTGCGCCGCCTCGAAGAACGCGATCCAAGGCCTGTTGTCGCCGATGTCGCAGAACGGCACCGCCGAGGTCAGCGTCGGCTTGATGTGCTTGGGATTGTGCTCGGGATACCAGCGCGTGCGCGACAGGAATCCCGGCAGCACCTCGTGCTCGAACACGCCCCGCTCGCGCGCCAGCGACACCCAGGTCGAGTTCACCGGCACCACCAGCGTCTCGAATTCCGGCACCGCGCGCGGCGTCACCGGCTCGGACTTGTCGCGCTCGGTGAGCTGGAACCAGTAGAAGCCATAGGGCCCCAGCGTGACCATATAGGGCAGTTCGCCGATCGCCGGAAAACGCGTGCGGCCGAGCATCTCCTGCGGGATACGGTCCTTCCAGGGCGACAGATCGAGCTCGGTCGCCTGGGCCGCCCGCGACAGATTGGCGACGCAGAGGATCACCTCGTCGCGGTACTGCCGGACGTAGGCCAGCACGGCGCGGTTGGCCGGGCGGATGAAGGTCATGGTGCCGCGGCCGAAGGCGAGCGTCGATTTGCGCACCGAGATCAGGCGCTTGGTCGCGCTGAGCAGCGAGGACAGGCTGCGCGACTGCGCCTCCACGTTCACCGATTCGTAGCCGTAGACCGGATCCATGATCAGCGGCGCGTAGAGGCGGGCCGGGTCGCAGCGCGAGAAGCCGCCGTTGCGGTCCGGGCTCCACTGCATCGGCGTGCGCACGCCGTTGCGGTCGCCGAGATAGATGTTGTCGCCCATCCCGATCTCGTCGCCGTAATAGATGATCGGCGTTCCCGGGAAGGACAGCAGCAGCGAGTTCATCAGCTCGATCTTGCGCCGGTCGTTGTCCATCAGCGGCGCGAGGCGCCGGCGGATGCCGACATTGATGCGGGCACGTGGATCGTTGGCGTAGGTGGTCCACAGGTAGTCGCGCTCGACGTCGGTCACCATCTCCAGCGTCAGCTCGTCATGGTTGCGCAGGAACAGCGCCCATTGGCAGCTCGCGGGAATGTCCGGCGTCTGGCGCAGGATGTCGGTGATCGGGAAGCGGTCCTCCTGGGCGATCGCCATGTAGATGCGCGGCATCAGCGGGAAGTGGTAGGCCATGTGGCACTCGTCGCCGCGGCCGAAATATTCCTGCACGTCCTCCGGCCATTGATTGGCCTCGGCCAGCAGCAGCTTGCCCTTGGAGTAGGAATCCAGCTCGTGGCGCAGCCGCTTGATGATGGCATGCGTCTCGGGAAGGTTCTCGTTCGAGGTGCCTTCGCGCTCGCAGAGATAGGGAATGGCGTCCAGACGGAAGCCGTCGACACCGGCATCGAGCCAGCGCTTCATTACCTGGATCAGGGCGCTGACGACGCGCGGATTGTCGAAATTGAGATCCGGCTGGTGCGAGAAGAAGCGGTGCCAGTAGAAAGCGCCGGCCTCGTGATCCCAGGTCCAGTTCGACTTCTCGGTGTCGGTGAAGATGATGCGGGTGCCCTGGTATTTCTGGTCGGTGTCGCTCCAGACATACCAGTTGCGGGCGCTCGAGCCCGGAGGGCTGCGGCGCGCGCGCTTGAACCAATTGTGCTGGTCCGAGGTGTGGTTGACGACGAGCTCGGTGATGACGCGCAGCCCGCGCTTCTGCGCTTCCTGGATGAAGCGCTTGAAATCCTTCATCGTCCCGAAATCGGGATTGACCGCGCCGTAGTCGGCGATGTCGTAGCCGTCGTCGCGGCCGGGCGAAGGATAGAACGGCAGCAGCCAGAGCGCGGTGACGCCGAGCTCCTGGAGATAAGGCAGCTTCTCGGTCAGCCCGGCGAAGTCGCCGATGCCGTCCTGATTGCTGTCGGCAAACGCCTTGACGTGGAGCTGATAGATGATCGCGTCCTTGTACCAGAGCTCGTCCACGATCTCGGCAGCCTCGGCTTTCTTGGTGTCGACGGAAGACAATACGTTCATGGCGTGCGCCCTTACGCCAGGCAGCGGAACAGTAGCGCCGGATCGCGCTCGGGATCGATACGCAACCTGATCCCGCCCCATTCGATGCGGGCCTGTTCGCCGGTGAGGAGGTTTTCGAGTGCCGACACATGGTGTCGCTGCCCGCCGGCGTCAACCGTGACGTCGCCGAGCGGCAACCAGAATTCGCGCACGTCGCGCGACAGTGCAACCACGGCGACGACGACGTTGGCCGGGCCGGTCGCCTCCTTCACGAAGGCGATCGTCTCGCCGTCTTCGATGCCGAGGAAGCGCAGGTTCGCGGTCTGGTGAAGCGCAGCATTCTCGTTGCGGATGCGATTGAGCTCCGTGATGTAGGCCTTGATGTTGCCGGGCTTGTTCCAGTCGCGCTGCCTGACCTGGTATTTCTCAGAATCGAGATATTCCTCGCGGCCGGGGATCGCGTCATGCTCCAGCAACTCGAACCCGCTGTAGACGCCGTAATTGCCGGACAGCGTCGCCGCCAGCGCGAGGCGCGATTTGAACGCCCAGGTCTCGCCGCCCTGGAGATGATAGGGCAAGAGATCGGGCGTATTCACGAACAGGTTCGGCCGATAGAAATCACGTTCGGGATAGCGCGTCAGCTCGCCGAGATATTGCTCCAGCTCCCACTTCGCCGTGCGCCAGGGGAAATAGCTGAACGATTGTGCAAAGCCGAGCTTGGCAAGCCCCTTCATCAGCTTCGGGCGCGCAAACGTCTTGGAGAACAGGATCACCTCGGGATGCCGGCGGCGGATGTCACGGATCAGCCACTCCCACAAGGCGAGCGGCGCGGTGTCATGATTGTCGATGGCGAAGATGGTGACGCCGTGGTCGATCCAGAACAGCATGGCGTCGCGAAACGCGTTCCACAGTCCAGCCCGGTCGACGGACGTGAAATCGGGGATGACGATATCGGAATAGGGCCCGTCAGCCGTCCGCACCGAGCGGTCCGGGCGCCATTTGAACCATTCCGGATGCTGCGTCAGCCAAGGGTGGTCCGGCGAGCATTGCACGGCGAAGTCGAGCGCGAGTTCGAGGCCGTATTCCAGGCAGGTCGCGACCAGCGCGCGAAAATCCTCGATTGTGCCGAGTTCGGGGTGCAGCGCATCGTGCCCGCCCTCGATGGCGCCGATCGCATAAGGCGAGCCGGGATCGCCTTCGGCCGCCACCGGCGTGTTGTTGCGGCCCTTGCGCCGGGTGCGGCCGATGGGATGGATCGGCGTGAAGTAGAGCACGTCAAAGCCCATCGCGGCGATGTCGGGCACGCGCGCGATGCAGTCGCGGAGCGTGCCATGCTGTCCTGGCACCACGCTCTGGCTGCGCGGCATCATCTGATACCAGGCGCCGAAGCGTGCCTTGTCGCGGTCGACGAACAGTGGGAATACCGCCGAGCGCGTGAGATCAGGCCGCGACTGGCTCTCGGCCATGGCTGCGCCGAGCTCGGTTGCCAGCAGCGGGGCAACGTCGCCGGTCTGAAGATAGTCCTCGCATTGCCTGACGATGACGGCGGCGGCGTCCTGCTGCGCGCCATGCGCCTTGGTCAGAAGGCCGGCGCCCTCGATCGCATCGAGACTGACATCGGCACCGGAGCGCTGCTTGCGCGCGACCGCGTGCGACCACGTGGCGAATTCGTCGGTCCAGGCTTCGATCGCATAGACATATTTGCCGGGCTCGACCGGTGTGAACGCGCCGGACCAGCGGTCATTGCCGTGAGGGATCATCGGCTCGCTCTGCCATTCGCGGTCCTGCTCCTGTCGCCAGATCAGCGCTGCGCCGATCACGGCGTCGCCGTCCCGGTAGATGTCGGCCCAGACCTCGACCGGTTCGCGCGCGATCCGCTTCACGGGGAAGCGCCCGCCGTCGATCAGGGGATAGACGTCCTCGATGAGGAAAGTGCTGCCCGCTGCGGCACTCTCGACAGTTTGAATTGTCTTGTTCACGGTGATGCCATTGACAAGAAAGCAGGAGCCCGTTTCCCTTGCCGGGAACCTACGCTTGATACCACTATAGAAAGCCGCTTGTGTGTCATTGGTTCCCTGGGGAACGGCAGGCGCGGCTTGCGAGTTGACCCTGACTAACCTCTTCCGCGACCTCGTTAAAATCGATGCCCCCGGCCAAAAAATGGCCTGCAAGCTGCGTGCCGAATGGATCTTTTAGCTCAAGCCCGGATCAAGGGCGTTCAATCCGAATTCGTCGATGCCCTCGGAAAGCTGCGGGTCACCGATCCCGTGGCCCTCAAATCCATCCTCGACGCCTTGCCGGAAAAGCGGGTTTACCGCTTCGTCAGCGGGCCCGTGGTGGTACGCGCCTTGGGCCATCCGCGCACCGAATTGGTGACGATCGGTGCGCCGCCGCTCAAATGGAAGATGACCGGCAACGGCAATTTGATCGCGCAAGGTGAGACGCGCGAGCCCGTGATTGCCTGGCCCGCCGGCCTGCCGCTCGGCTATCACCGCCTGACGCTGACCGATGCCGAAGGCGTGACTGAAGAGGTGCCGATGATCGTGGCGCCGGAGCGGGCCTTTGGCGGCGATTTCGACCGCGGCTGGCTGCTTGCCGTGCAGCTCTACAGCGTCCGCTCGGACCGCAATTGGGGCATCGGCGATTTCACCGACCTCGCCGGTCTCGTCCGGCTCGCCAAGCAGTTGGGGGCCGACGGCGTCGGGCTCAATCCCCTGCATGTGTTGTTCGACGACCATCCGGCCGATTGCAGTCCGTATTCGCCGAACAGCCGGCTGTTTCTCAATCCGCTCTATATCGACGTCGAGGCGATCCCGGAATTTTCCCCCGACCTCGTCCCCGACGCGGCCGCGACCGCCGCGCGGCTCCGTGACGGCGATCGCGTGCCCTATCCCGACATGGCGGCCTTGAAATGGCTCGGCCTCCGCGCCGCCTTCGACAGCTTCGTCAAAACCGCGAGCGGCGTCCGCCGCAACCAGTTCGACGCCTTCCGCGCGGCTCGCGCGCCGCTGTTGTCCCGCTTTGCCTGCTTCGAGGTGCTCCGTCATCGCTTCGCGGCGCCGTGGTGGGAATGGCCGGAGGAATGGCAAAAGCCGGACGAGACGAAATGCGCCGAGCTGCGCAATGGCCCAGACAAGCACGAGGTCGAGTTCGTCGAATTCGTGCAATGGACGGCCGACAGTCAGTTGCATGCCGCCAAGGAGCTGGCCGGCCAGCTCGGCATGCGGGTTGGGCTCTATCTCGACGTTGCCGTCGGCGTGCAGTCGAACGGCTTCGATGCCTGGAACGAGCAGGGGGCGATCTCCCGTCATCTCGCCGTCGGCGCGCCGCCGGACGTGCTCAATACCATCGGCCAGGATTGGGGCCTCGCCGGCTTCAATGCCGGCGGCCTGGAGGCGCAATCCTTCGTGCCATTCGCCGATATGCTCGCGGCTTCAATGCGCCATTCCGGGGCCATCCGTCTCGATCACGTGCTGGGCCTGAAGCGACTTTATCTGGTGCCGCGCGGCTTCAAGCCCGACAACGGCGCCTATGTGCAAATGCCGTTCGAGGCGCTGCTGGCGACTGTGGCGCGCGAGAGCGCGGCCCATAAGTGCATCGTGATCGGCGAGGACCTCGGCACGGTGCCGGAAGGTTTTCGCGAGACCATGCAGGATTTCGGCATCTGGTCCTACCTCGTCATGATGTTCGAGCGCGACGATGCCGGTCATTTCCGGCCCGTCGATCACTACCGGCCCAACGCGCTGGTGACGCTGAACACGCATGATTTGTCGACCTATGCCGGCTGGCGCTCATTCAGCGATCTCAGGATGAAGCGCTCGCTCGGGCTCGATCCCGGCGAGAACGATCAGGCCCGCTGGGATGCGCTCGGCCTGCTCGACGAGATCCTGCGCGCCAACGGCATCCGTGCCAATGATGTCTATTCGGTGCTCGCCTTCCTGTCGCGCACGCCGTCGCGGCTGCTTGCGGTGTCGCTGGAGGATCTGCTCGGGGTGATCGACCAGCCCAACATTCCCGGTACGATCGACGAGCATCCGAACTGGCGCCAGCGCCTGCCTGTGACGCTCGACAAGATTGCCTCGAAAGTCGATCTCGCGGCTTTGAAGGCCGCGACACGGGAACGCTCGTTGCCCGGCGGGCGTTGATCGCCGGGGCTCCAAGGGTGCCGTTTTCGAGGCTCGTACGACCTTGTCTCAGAGGATTGAGGACTATGCGCTGATCGGCGACTGCGAGACCGCGGCGCTGGTCGGCCGCAACGGCTCGATCGATTGGCTGTGCTGGCCGGCCTTCGATTCCGACGCCTGCTTTGCAGCGCTCCTCGGCACGCACAAGAACGGCCGCTGGCTGATCGCGCCGAGCGAGGACGTCACCGCGACGTCGCGCCGCTATCTCGGCGACACCCTCATCCTCGAGACGCGCTTTGAGACGAAGAGCGGCACCGTTGCGCTGATCGACTTCATGCCGCCGCGCGGCAAGGCCTCCGACATCGTGCGGCTGGTCCGCGGCGTCAGCGGCACGGTGAAGATGCGGATGGAGCTCGTCATCCGCTTCGGCTTCGGCGTCGACATCCCGTGGGTGCGGCGAATCGACCATTCCCTGCTGGCGGTCGCCGGGCAGGACATGACCGTGCTGCGGACGCCGGCGAAGATCCGCGGTGAGGATCTGACCACGGTTTCCGATTTCGAGGTGAAGGCGGGCGAGACCGTGCCGTTCGTGCTGACCTACGGCCCCTCGCATCTCGAGCCACCCGCACCGATCGACCCGGAGCTCGCGCTGCAGGAGACGGAAAAGTTCTGGCAGGACTGGTGCAGCCACTGTAATCGCGATGGCGACTATCGCGACCTGATCGTACGCTCGCTGATCACACTCAAGGCGCTGACCTTCGGTCCGACCGGCGGCATCGTCGCGGCGCCGACCACCTCCTTGCCGGAGAAGCTCGGCGGCGCCAGGAATTGGGACTACCGCTTCTGCTGGCTGCGCGATGCCACCTTCACGCTGCTGGCGCTGATGAACTCGGGTTACACCGAGGAAGCCTCGGCCTGGCACAATTGGCTGTTGCGGGCGGCTGCAGGCTCACCGTCGAACATGCAGATCATGTACGGCATCTGGGGCCAGCGGCGACTGCTGGAATGGGAAGCCGGTTGGCTCGACGGCTACGAGGGCGCCCAGCCGGTGCGCGTCGGCAATGCCGCGCATGCGCAGCTCCAGCTCGACGTCTACGGCGAACTGATCGACGCCTTCCATCAGTCGCGGATGGCCAAGCTCAAGCTCGACGACGAGAGCTGGGCGCTGGAATGCGCCGTGCTCAAGCATCTCGCCGAAGTCTGGGACCAGCCCGATCACGGCATCTGGGAGCGGCGCGGAGAGCCGAAGCACTATGTCTTCTCCAAGGTGATGACCTGGGTCGCCTTCGACCGCGGCATCAAGAGCGCCGAGACCTTCGGCTTCAAGGCGCCGCTGCTGCACTGGCGCACCTTGCGCGACGCCATTCATCGCGACGTCTGCAACCGGGGCTTCGACACGGAGGAGAATGCCTTCGTGGAGTCCTACGGCTCGAAGCTGCTCGATGCCAGCGTGCTGCTGCTGCCGGCCGTCGGCTTCCTGGAAGCGTCGGATCCGCGCATTCGCGGCACCATAGTGGCGATGGAAAAGCACATGATGCCTGACGGCTTCGTGCTGCGGCACGATCCCCGCGAGGTGCCTGCGGGGCAGCCGCCGCTCGAAGGCGCCTTCCTCGCCTGCAGCCTGTGGCTGGCCGATGCCCATGTGCTGGCGGGCGATCTCGACAAGGCGCAAGCCTTGTTCGATCGCGTGGTCGGGATCGCGAATGATGTCGGGCTGCTGGCCGAGGAATATGATTCAGGCGCCAAGCGTCAGACCGGCAATTTCCCGCAGGCGCTGACTCATATCGCGCTGGTCAACACCGCGCATAATCTGTCGGCGGCAAGGCAGGGCAGCGAGAAGCCCGCGATGCAGCGGTCGAAGTAGTGACCTAGGCGACCCCGTTCCGCTTCAAGATCATCTCCATCGCCTCCGCAAAACCGTCCTGCTCGTTGGACGCGGTGACGTGGGTGGCCTGGTCCTTGACGTTGTCGGCGGCGTTACCCATGGCGATCGAGGTGCCGCTGACGCGGAACATCGCGAGGTCGTTCTGCATGTCGCCGATGGTGGCCACTGCGTCCGTTGAAATGCCGAGGCGCTTGGCCATGGCTTGCACGAATGTGCCCTTGTCGAAACCGGGCGGGGTAATGTCGAGGTAATAGGTCTGCGAGCGCACCGCCATCGCCTCGCTGCCGAGCGCCTTCTGCATCGCCTTCTCGCAGGCTTCGAGGCCCACCGCATCGGCGCTGGCGCCGACGATCTTGCAGGCGCTCGCAAGGTAGGGCGAGAAGTCCGTCACGATGGTCGGGTCGGAGCGGATCGTGTGCTGCTCATGCGCGACGTATTGGCCATCAGGCTTGTCGATCAGCCATTTGTCGGTGGTGAACAGCCAGATGTCGGCGCCGAAGTCTCGGAGAATTTGCAGGGACCGCTCGGCCGCGCTGGCCGGAATCAAATGCTGCTCGACCGGATTCATCTCGGGGTCGACGATCGAGGAGCCATTGAACGGGCCGACCGGCAGCCAGAGCGCCAGCGGCTCGATCAGGAAGCGCATGCCGATCGCGGGCCGGCTCGACGTAATCGTGAAACCGATGCCGGCCTGGTGCAGACGCTGTACCGCGGACCTCGCGCGGTCGGTCAGCGTCTTGTCCTTCGTCAGCAGCGTACCGTCGACGTCGGAGACGACGAGCGAGATTTTTGTCATGACAATCCCTTGGGTGTTTGGCCTCAGCGTTTCGCGCCGCCCAGTTTCAGCTGTCGCACCGCGCCGTCCACGATCGCTTCCACGGATTCGTCGATCGAGACGGTGATCACGTGCTCGCCAGCCTCGGGCGGCTCCAGCGTGTTGAACTGGCTCGTCAGCAGGCCGGGCGGCATGAAATGCCCCTTGCGTTGCGCAAGGCGAGCGGCGATCAGCTCCTTCGTGCCCCGCAGGAATATGAAGCGGACGTCGTCGCGTCCGCGCAGCAGCACGTCCCGATAAGTATGCTTTAGCGCCGAGCAGGCGATGATCACGTGCTCGCCCTTGTCACAGACCCGCGCGATCTCGTCGGCAATGGCGTTGAGCCAGGGCCAGCGGTCCTCGTCGGTGAGGGGATGGCCGGCCCGCATCTTCTCGACATTGCTGGCGGGATGAAAGCTGTCTCCGTCCTTGAATCGCCAGCCGAGGCGCTCGCCCAGCGCTTTTGCAACCGTACTCTTGCCCGAACCCGACACGCCCATCACGATCAATGCACAAGGTGCTTCAACGCCCGTCACGAATTCCCCCCGGAAGCGCGGCTTGGTCGACCAGCCAGACGGTCTCGCCATTCGAGCGCGCGCGTACAGCCGGCAGAGTCTCGCCATTGAGGAGGCGCGTCAAGATCGGCTGCTTGTCGTGCCCCGCAATCTCGAACAGCATTTCGCGGCAGGACGCCAGCGCGGGCAGGGTGAGCGAGACCCGCGGCACGAAGGGGGCAACATTGGCCTTGGGGACGCCGACCACCCAGCGTCTCGTCTCCTCGATCGCAGGATAACCCGGGAACAGCGAAGCGGTGTGGCCGTCCGGGCCTGCGCCCATCAAAACCATGTCGAACAGCGGCCGTGCCGGATCCAGGCTTTCCGCGCCGTAGAAAGCCTGCAGCTCGCGCGCATAGGCCTCGGCGCTCTGATCGGGGGTGTCAGCCGTCGTCGGGATCGGGTGAACATGGCCGGAGGGCGCGTTGCGATCGAGAAAGGTCGCGCGCGCGACCGCCATGTTGTTGAGGGGATCGCTTTCGGGCACGAAGCGCTCGTCACCGATGAACCAGTGCACGCGCTCCCACGGGATTTTTTCGCGCCAGGCCTCGCTGCCCAGCAGCTGGTAGAGCTTCTTCGGGCTGGAGCCGCCGGTCAGGCAGATCGCGATGCGCCCGGGATTGGCCGCGATTCGCGCCATCACCCGTTCGGCCGCGGCCCGGGCGAGAGCCTCGGCGTCGGCCGCGACGATCAGCTTCGGCTGTCCGGCCATCGCCGTCACGAAAACTTACGCCAGCTTCGGCCGTCGCGGCGGAGCAATTCATCGGCGCAGGCGGGGCCGTCGCTGCCGGCTTGATAGGTCTCGATGCCGTTGCTGCCCGCGTTCTTCCAGGCATCCAGGAACGGCTGCACCGCCTCCCATCCGGCTTCGATGCCGTCGGCGCGCTGGAACAGGATGTTGTCGCCGATCATGCAGTCGTAGATCAGCGTCTCGTAGCCGGTCGAGGGATCGGCCCGGAAATAGTCGCCATAGCGGAACTTCATCTCGACGCCGTCGATGGTGACGCTCGGCCCCGGGATCTTGGCGTTGAACTGGAGCTCGATGGTCTCCGTCGGTGCGATGCCGATCGTGAGGAAGTTCTGAGAGAGACGATCGACAGCCGTGCCTGAGAACATCGACAGCGGCGCCTGCTTGAACTTGATCGCGACCTCGGTGCGCTTGTGGCCGAGCGCCTTGCCGGTGCGCAAATAGAACGGCACGCCGGCCCAGCGCCAATTGTCGATCATCAGTTTCAGCGCGACATAGGTTTCGGTGGTGCTGCCGGGTTTGACGTCCTCGGTCTTGCGATAGTCCGGGATCTCATCGTCGCCGATGCGCCCCGACAGATATTGGGCGCGCACCGAGCTCTTCAGCGCTTCTTCTTCGCTCGGGCGCTGAATCGAGGTCAGAATCTCGGCCTTCTCGGAGCGCACGGAATGGGCGTCGAAACGCGCCGGCGGCTCCATCGCGACCAGCGACATCAGCTGAAACAGATGGTTCGGCACCATGTCACGCAGCGCGCCGGTGGCATCGTAGAAGCCGCCGCGATGGCCGACGCCGAGCTTTTCCTCCACCGTGATCTGGATGTGGTCGATATGGTTGCGATTCCAGATCGGCTCGAACATGCCGTTGGCAAAGCGCAGCACCAGGATGTTCTGCACCGTCTCCTTGCCGAGATAGTGATCGATCCGGTAGATCTGGTGCTCGTCCATGATCTTCAGCAGCTCGCCATTCAGCGCGCGCGCGGAGGCGAGGTCGGTGCCGAACGGCTTTTCGATCACCAGCCGCCGCCACGCGCCGTTCTCCTTCATCATGCCGGTGCGGCCGAGCTCGCGCGCGGTCGGCGCGAACGCGGCCGGCGGGGTCGCCAGGTAGAACAGCCGGTTGCCGCCGGTGTCCTGCGCGCATTCCAGGGAATCCAGATGCTCGCGCAGGCGATCAAAGGATGGCGGATCCTTTGCGTCGGCTTCGACGAAGGTCACGCATTCCAGCAGCTTCTTGGCAATGTCGTCGTCCACCGGCCGGGTTGCGAACTGGCGCAAGCCCTTCAACAGGCTGTCGCGCAGCTCGTCGTCCGACTGGCCCCGGCGGGCGACGCCGACCACGCAGAACTTTTCCGGTAACAGATGCTCGGCCGCCAGATTGTAGAGCGATGGCATCACCAGCCGATGGGTGAGGTCGCCGGTGACACCAAAGATGACGAAGGCGCAATTTTCCGGCTTGCGCTTGGCTTGCGGGTCTTTTGTCACGAACTATTGGCCTTCGCTCTGCTAATTGCTATTTCGGCTTCGAAGCAGCCGGCTGCTTCGGCTCCTTGTGGCCGCCGAAGCCGGCTCGCATCGCTGAGAGAATTTTCTCGGCGAAGGTGTGTTCCTTGCGGGAACGGAACCGTGCGAACAGCGCCGCGGTCAGGACTTCGGCCGGCACGGCCTCGTCGATCGCCGCGTTCACGGTCCAGCGTCCTTCGCCGGAATCGTCGACGAAACCGGAATATTCCGTCAACGCCGGGCTATCGGCGAGCGCCGTCGAGGTGAGATCGAGCAGCCAGGACGGGATCACGCTGCCACGCCGCCACACCTCGGCGATATCGGCGAGATCGAAATCGTAACGATGATCCGCCGGCAAGGCCTCGATGTTGGCGTTCTTGAGGATGTCAAAACCTTCGGCATAGGCCTGCATCAGGCCGTATTCGATACCGTTGTGGATCATCTTGACGAAATGCCCGGCGCCGACGGCGCCGGCATGGATGTAGCCCTGCTCGATGCGGGGATCGCGGCCCTCACGTCCCTCCGTGCGCGAAATGTCGCCGGCGCCGGGCGCGAGCGCGGCGAAGATCGGATCGAGCCGATCGACCACCTGTTTCTCGCCGCCGATCATCATGCAATAGCCGCGGTCGAGGCCCCAGACGCCGCCGGAGGTGCCGACGTCGACATAGTGGATGCCGCGCTGCTTCAGCGCCTTGCCGCGGCGGACGTCGTCCTGCCAGAACGTGTTGCCGCCGTCGATGATGACGTCGCCTTCCTGCATCGCGCCCGCGATCGTGTCGATCGTGGTCTCGGTGATGTGGCCGGCCGGCAGCATCACCCACGCCGCGCGCGGCCGCTCCAGTTTCGCAATGAACTCTTCGAGCGTCGCCGAGCCGACCGCGCCGTCTGCGGCAAGGCCGGCGACGGCCTTGGCGTCCTTGTCGTAGACCACGGTCGAATGGCCGTGGCGCATCAGGCGGCGAACGATGTTGCCGCCCATCCGGCCGAGGCCGATCATGCCGAGTTGCATTTGAGGAATTCCCTTAGTTCAGTGCGTCGTTGAGCGCGGCATTGAGCGCCGCGAGACCCTTCTTGAGCCCGCCCTTCAGGTGGACCCGCAGCGCGCGCCGGCCGCGCTCGGTGAGCACGTCGAAGTCGCCGCGCGCCTGCGCGGCCTTGATGACGCCGAAGCTGGCCTTCTGGCCCGGCACCGGCAGGTCCCTGGCATCGTCGGCGGTGATCTGGAGGAACACGCCGCTGTCGGGGCCGCCCTTGTAGGCCTGTCCTGTCGAGTGCAGGAAACGCGGTCCGAACTCGGCGCAGGTTGCGACATGTCGCTTCTCGCGCACTTCGAGCCGCATGGTCTGGAGTGCGTCGATCGTCGCCTTGTCGCGCGCGATGTAGCCGAGCAGGGCGACATAATCGCCATGGTTGGAGCGCGACAGATGCGCCTTCAGCCATGAGGTGAGGTCGCCGTTGGCGCCGGCGGCGCGCAGGGCCGCGGCGTTGGTCTCGTCGGTGTAGAGATCGGCCTCATTGGTGCTGACCACCGGCTGCTCGGCCGGCAGCGCGCCGGTCTTTTCGAATGACGCGGTGAGCTCTCGGGTCTTGATCTTGGCCGCTTCCACGTCCGGCTGGTCGAACGGGTTGATGCCGAGGATGCTGCCCGCCACCGCCGTTGCCATCTCGAAGCGGAAGAACTCCTGGCCGAGATGGTCGATCGACTTCATCACGATGCGCACGACGGGATGACCGGCCGCTTCGATCGCAGCAAGCTGCGAGTCATGGGCGGCGTCTGCTTCGCCCTCGATACGGATGTCGATGAAGAGCCGGTCATTGCCGTAGACCGCAGGCTCGCCCAGCGGCTCGCCGTCGATCGGGATCAGACCCTTGCCATCCTTGCCGGTCGATTCCGCGATGAGCTGCTCAGCCCAGGCGCCGAAATCGGCGATCCTCTTCGACGACAGGATCGTCACCTTGTCGCGGCCTTCGAGCGCTGCATGGCCCATGGCAAGGCCAAGCTGCACGCCAGGGTTCTCGGCTGGCGGCACGTCCGGTCCGCAGGAGCGGGCCATGGCAAGCGCATGCTTGACGAAGGTCTTGATATCGATGCCCGCGGTTGCCGCCGGCACCAGGCCAAACGGCGAGAGCACCGAATAGCGTCCGCCGATGGAGGGCTCGCCGTGGAAGATGCGCGCATAGCTCAGAGTCTTCGCCGCCTTCTCCAGCGACGATCCGGGATCGGTGACCGCAATGAAGCGATGGCCGGTCTTGACCTTCGGCCCGACCGCCTGCGTGACGCGCTCGTGGAAATAATCCTTCATCGCATTCGGTTCGGTGGTGCCGCCGGACTTGCTTGAGACGATGAACACGGTGTTGGCGATGTCGATCCTGGCCTCCATCGCCCGCACCTGCGCCGGATCGGTGGAATCCAGCACGTGCAGCTTCGGGAACCCGGGTTTCTTGCCAAAGGTCTCGGCCAGCACCTCCGGCCCGAGGCTTGATCCGCCCATGCCGAGCACGACGGCGTCGGAGAATTTCTGGCCTTTCACGCGGCTGGCATAATCCTCATAGTCGGCAACATCGGCCTTGGCGGCGCTGTCGAGCCAGCCGAGCCATTTGTCCTCGTCAGTGCCGGTCCAGACCGATTTGTCGCGCTGCCACAGCCTACGGATCTTGGCCGACGCGCGCCATTCCTCGGTGCTCTTGGCCACGGCCTTGCCGAGACCGTCGCCGAGCGAGAGCAGCTGGCGGTCGATCGCGGGCCCGAGCACGGTGGCGCGCTTGTGGGCGACCGCACCATAGAGCTTGTCGGCGGCGTCGGCGAACTGCTTGACGCCGTCCTTGACGAGCTCCTCTGTGATGGCATCGAGCGAGACGCCGGAGCGCTCCAGCTCTTCCAGCACGCGGCGGGCGTCGTCGAGGTTTTCTTCAAGGCTGTCGCGCGGCTTGCCGTGGTCACGGAATGCGTCGAGCGTCGCCGGCGGCACGGTGTTGATGGTGTCGGGGCCGATCAGCTCCTCGACATAGAGGACGTCGCTGTAATCCTTGTTCTTGGTGCCGGTCGACGCCCACAGCATGCGCTGCGGCTTGGCGCCCTTGGCGGCGAGCTTGTCCCAGCGGGGACCTGAGAACAGGCGCTTGTAATCCTGATAGGCGACCTTGGCATTGGCGATCGCGACCTTGCCCTTCAGCGCGGCCAGCCGCTCCTTCTCGGACGGATCGTTGGCGCGAGCGATCTTCTCGTCGAGCTGCTTGTCGACCATGCTGTCGATGCGGCTGACGAAGAAGCTGGCCACGCTCGCGACATGCGAGGGGTCGCCGCCACCGGCGACGTATTTCTCCAGGCCCGCGAGATAGGCCTCGGCGACCTGAAGGTAGACTGCCTTGGAGAACAGCAGCGTGATGTTAATGCTGATGCCGTCGCCGATCAGGGTCTCGATCGCCGGCAGGCCCTCCGGCGTTGCCGGCACCTTCACCATCAGGTTCTTGCGGTTGACGTCCTTCCAGAGCCGCCGCGCCTCGGTGACCGTGCCGGCGGTGTCCATCGCCAGATAGGGCGAGACTTCAAGGCTGACATAGCCGTCGCCACCCTTGAGGCGGTCGTAGACCGGGCGCAGCACGTCGGCGGCGTTCTGGATGTCCTCGACCGCGACGGCCTCGAACAGGTCGGCGACCGACCGATCGCCGCGCTTCAACGCCTTGCCGATCGGCGCGTCGTACTCGTCCGAGCTGCCGATCGCTTTCTCGAAGATCGAGGGGTTGGAGGTGACGCCCTTGACGCCGTCGGTGTCGATCAGCCGCTTCAGGTCGCCCTTGGCGATGAAGCCGCGGGCCAGGAAGTCCAGCCAGACGGCTTGTCCGTGCTTTTCCAGTTCTTTGACGGGATTCATGATGCTAATTTATCTCCAAGCCTGCGGGCGAGGGGTTTCCGCGCCGGTCCTGACGCGCTATCCTCTAGCTTACATGCTTCCTTGAGGGAACCAATCAAGGGTATGGGCGTCATATCCTCCAGTGTAACTCCGTCGCGATCATGGCGATCCGCGTAAAGGGAGCCGAGTTGCGTAAAAAGGTCGTTGGCCGTGAGGAATCGGTCGGGGCCTTGTTGTGTAACGCCAGCTGTCTCGCCTCGCCGCTAGCGGCTGCGCGGAGTACTCATCAGCGGATTCCGGTCCGGCTGATGCATCGTGGCTCGGTCGCGAATGGCCATGCTGGGGGAAAGCATGCAAGCACATCATGACCGTCTGGCGCTCGCTGTCACAGACAGCCCCCAGTCGGTCACGTCGACCGGATGCGTCGATGCGTCCCACGATCTCGAAATCGGTCCGTGTACGACCCAAACGCGGCTGCTGGTCGTAGCGGGCTTCGCCATGACGCTGCTCAGCGCAACGCTCGCCTTGGGCTGGTCGAGCGCTTTTGGCGATTACGACGCGACGGTCGGCTCTGCCGGCGTGGTGGTGTTCGCCGTGATGACCGGTCGGCTGATCTGGATGCTCCCCGCCGAGCGGGGATCGGTGGTGATCGTCACCCCCTATGGCATCCGCGATCTCCGCATCGGCAATGAATTTCTGCTGTGGGACTCTATCGCGGAGATTTCGGCTGAAGAACGCCGCGGGCGCAAGGTGATCGTGCTGACGCCGACGCCGGCCTTGCAGCGGCAGCTCTGCAGCATCCGCGGCTTGGCCCGCTCCGTGAGGGACGATCGCATCGTCATCCGGTCGGAGGGCCTAGCGACCGATTTTGATACACTGCTGCGCGCTTGCCGCGACTATCACGCCGCCGGCGGTCCGCGCACCGCATTGCAGCAGGAAGATGAACGCGGCACGCAAGGCTTCGCCGCACAAGCGTCATAAGATCGCCGTTCGCAGACCGCTATGATGCGAGGCCGGATGAACGCATCCCCGGTAACGCCCGGATGTTGCGAGCGAGTGACATTTTCTGGAAATGAGCCAATATAGACAAAGATTCGCTCAAATATCAGGCAGGTGCCTGTTCGTAACTCACCCTGTGCCTACGTTGTGCGTTGCGCCGAGAAGGCGCCCGGGTGTCGAATGATCGTCATGTGCTCACGCTGATTCGAGAGTGGCGCTAAGGAACGGTCCGGTCGCTGCTTTCGTTCAATTGTGTAGCGGAACTCACGCGGAGAGGGATCATGTACAACGATTCTCTATTCAACGCTTTCGCTAAGTCGTTCGAGGCGAGAAGCCAACACGACATGTCGATGGCGGAATATCTGGAATCGTGTCGAAGCGATCCCATGAAATACGCGAACGCGGCCGAACGACTGCTAGCAGCGATCGGTGAGCCCCAGACGATTGACACGGCCAAGGACCCACGCCTTGGCCGTATTTTTTTGAACCGCACGATCCGCACCTATCCGGCCTTCGCCGGCTTCTACGGCATGGAAGAAACCATCGAGCGCATCGTCGGTTTCTTCCGTCACGCGGCGCAGGGCCTCGAAGAGCGTAAGCAGATCCTGTATCTGCTCGGTCCGGTCGGCGGCGGCAAATCCTCGCTCGCCGAGCGGCTGAAGTCGCTGATGGAAGTGCATCCGATCTACGTGCTCAAGGCTGGCGACGAGCTCTCGCCCGTGTTCGAAAGTCCGCTCAGCCTGTTCGATCCGGATCAGCTCGGCCCGATGCTGGAAGAGAAATACGGCATTCCACGCCGCCGTCTCACCGGCCTGATGAGCCCGTGGTGCTACAAGCGGCTGGAAGCCTTCGGCGGCGACATTTCCCAGTTCCGAGTCGCAAAAATCCAGCCGTCGCGGCTGCGCCAGATCGGCATCGCCAAGACCGAGCCGGGTGACGAGAACAACCAGGACATCTCCTCTCTGGTCGGCAAGGTCGACATCCGCAAGCTCGAAACCTACGCGCAGAACGATCCCGACGCCTACAGCTATTCCGGCGGCCTCAATCGCGCCAACCAGGGCGTGCTCGAGTTCGTCGAGATGTTCAAAGCGCCGATCAAGATGCTGCATCCGCTGCTCACCGCGACGCAGGAAGGCAACTACATCGGCACCGAGAACATCGGCGCGATTCCGTTCACCGGTGTCATCCTCGCGCACTCCAACGAAGCCGAGTGGTCGAGCTTCAAGGCCAACAAGAACAACGAGGCCTTCATCGACCGCATCTGCGTGATCAAGGTGCCGTACTGCCTGCGGATCACGGAGGAGCAGAAGATCTACGAGAAGCTGATCCAGGGCTCCGAGCTCGCGGCCGCGCCTTGCGCGCCCGCGACGCTGGAAACGCTGGCGCGGTTCTCGGTGATGTCGCGCCTGCGCAAGCACGAAAATTCCACGACCTACGCCAAGATGAGGGTCTACGACGGCGAGAGCCTGAAGGAGACCGATCCGAAGGCGCGCAGCGTCCAGGAATATCGCGATGCCGCCGGCGTCGACGAGGGCATGGACGGTGTTTCCACCCGCTTTGCCTTCAAGATCCTGGCTGCGACCTTCAACCACGATCCGCAGGAAGTCGCCGCCGACGCCGTGCATCTGATGTACGCGCTGGAGCAATCGATCAAGCGCGAGCAGCTGCCCGAGGAAGTCGAGAAGCGCTACCTCGAATTCATCAAGGCGGACCTTGCACCGCGTTATGCCGAGTTCATCGGCAACGAGATCCAGAAGGCTTATCTCGAATCCTACTCGGATTACGGCCAGAACCTGTTCGACCGCTACGTCGACTACGCCGATGCCTGGATCGAGGACCAGGATTTCAAGGACGCCGACACCGGCCAGCTGTTGGATCGCGAGCTTTTGAACCAGGAGCTGACCAAGATCGAGAAGCCGGCGGGCATCGCCAATCCGAAGGATTTCCGCAACGAGGTGGTCAAATTCTCGTTACGGTCGCGCGCCCAGAACGGCGGCAAGAATCCGACCTGGATCTCCTACGAGAAGATTCGCGATGTGATCGAAAAGCGGATATTCTCCCAGGTCGAGGACCTGCTTCCGGTCATCTCCTTCGGGTCGAAGAAGGACGGCGAGACGGAGAAGAAGCACGGCGAGTTCGTCGCACGCATGGTGGAGCGCGGCTACACCGAGCGTCAGGTTCGCCGGCTCGTCGAATGGTACATGCGCGTGAAGCAGGCCGGTTGAGGCGGATGGAAAAGTGCCGATTCACATTATTGACAGGCGCCTGAATCCAGGCGGCAAGAGTCTCGAGAACCGGCAGCGGTTCTTGCGTCGGGCCAAATCCCTGGTGCAGGGCGCCGTCAAGAAGACCTCGCAGGAACGCGACATCAAGGACGTCCTGGAGGGTGGCGAGGTCACCATTCCGCTCGACGGCATGCATGAGCCGCGTTTCCGCCGCGACGGCGGAACGCGCGACATGGTGTTGCCCGGGAACAAGAAGTTCATCGAGGGCGACTACCTCCAGCGCTCGGGCCAGGGCAGCGCCAAGGATTCCGGACCGGGCGAAGGCGACAGCGAGGACGCCTTCCGTTTCGTGCTCAGCCGCGACGAATTCGTCGATCTCTTTCTCGACGATCTCGAATTGCCCGACCTTGCCAAGCGCAAGATCGCGCACA
This sequence comes from Bradyrhizobium sp. MI1.3, assembly GCF_055811695.1. Lineage (NCBI taxonomy): Bacteria > Pseudomonadati > Pseudomonadota > Alphaproteobacteria > Hyphomicrobiales > Nitrobacteraceae > Bradyrhizobium > Bradyrhizobium sp. MI1.3. The sequence goes on from NZ_JBVVPQ010000015.1 coordinate 65,584, forward strand.
CCGAGAGCGAGGGCATCCAGCGCGCCGGCTACACCACGTCGGGCTCGCCATCCAACATCTCGGTGAGCCGGACGGTTCGGCGCGCACTGGCGCGCCGTATCGCGCTCAAGCGTCCCAGCAAGGAGGAGATCGAAGAGCTGGAAGCCGCCATCGCCGCCTGCGCGGACGAGGACGAGCGTCTGGTGCTGATGGCCCAGCTCGAAAAACTGAAGGCGAAGTCCAAGCGCATTCCCTTCATCGATCCGCTCGATATCCGCTACCGCCGCTTCGAGACGGTGCCCAAGCCCGTTGCCCAGGCCGTGATGTTCTGCCTGATGGACGTGTCGGGCTCGATGTCCGAGCACATGAAGGATCTCGCCAAGCGCTTCTACATGCTGCTCTACGTGTTCCTGAAGCGCCGCTACAAGCATGTCGACATCGTCTTCATCCGCCACACCGATCGCGCCGAGGAGGTGGACGAGCAGACCTTCTTCTACGGCCCGGCTTCCGGCGGCACGCTGGTCTCCAGCGCGCTGCAGGCGATGCACGAGATCGTGCGCGAACGCTTCAGCCCGTCGGACTGGAATATCTACGCCGCCCAAGCCTCCGACGGCGACAATTCCTATTCCGACGGCGAGCTCGCGGGCATGCTGCTGACCGACAAGATCCTGCCGGTCTGCCAGTTCTTTGCCTATCTCGAGGTCGGCGAGTCCGGCGGCAGCGCTTTCGATCTGTCTGACTCCTCGCTCTGGACTCTCTACGAGCGCCTGCGCAACAGCGGCGCACCGCTCTCGATGCGCAAGGTCAGCGAGCGCAGCGAGATTTTTCCGGTCTTCCACGATCTGTTTCAGCGCCGCGACACTGCCCAGGAGAAAGCCGCTCCATGACAGAACGCTTGTTCGAAGGCGCCGATTGGGATTTTCACACCTTGCAGCGCATCACGGATGCCTGCGAGGAGGTGGCGACGAAAGATCTCGGGCTCGACGTCTATCCGAACCAGATCGAAGTCATCACCGCCGAGCAGATGCTGGACGCCTATTCGTCGGTCGGCATGCCGCTGTTCTACAAGCACTGGTCATTCGGAAAGCACTTCGCGTATCACGAGGCCTCATACCGCAAGGGCCTGATGGGACTTGCCTATGAGATCGTGATCAACTCCTCGCCCTGCATCTCCTACCTGATGGAGGAGAACACGGCGACGATGCAGACCCTGGTGATCGCGCACGCCGCCTTCGGCCACAACCACTTCTTCAAGAACAACTATCTGTTCAAGCAGTGGACCGACGCCGACGGCATCCTGGACTATCTGGATTTCGCCAAGAACTACGTCATGCAATGCGAGGATCGCTACGGCCGCGTCGAGGTCGAGCGCACCCTCGATGCCGCGCATGCGCTGATGTCGCATGGGATCGACCGCTATCCCGGCAAGAAGAAGCTCGATCTCCGCGCCGAAGAGAAGCGGGCAGGGCGCCGCCGCCAGCATGAGGAGGAGGTCTTCAACGACCTCTGGCGCACCGTGCCGGCGGGAAAGAGCAAGACCCGGTCCGCGCTCAGCGTCGAACGGCGCCGCAAGCTGCTCGGCCTGCCGCAGGAAAACCTGCTGTATTTCCTCGAGAAGAGCGCGCCGCGGCTGGCCCCCTGGCAGCGCGAGCTGTTGCGCATCGTCCGCCACATCGCGCAATATTTCTATCCGCAGAGCCAGACCAAGGTGATGAACGAGGGGACGGCGACCTACGTCCACTATCGCATCATGACCAAGCTGCATCAGCAGGGCCGCATCAGCGACGGCAATTTTCTCGAATTCCTGCAGTCGCACACCAACGTCGTGTTCCAGCCCGAATTCGACGACCAGCGCTTTTCCGGCTTCAATCCCTATGCGCTCGGCTTCGCCATGATGCAGGACATCGAGCGCATCGTCACCCGGCCGGAAGACGAGGACCGCGAGTGGTTCCCGGACATCGCCGGCAAGAACGACGTGATGGGCGTGCTGCGCGACGTCTGGGCCAATTACCGCGACGAGAGTTTTATCGCCCAGTTCCTGAGTCCGAAGCTGATGCGGCATCTCCGCATGTTCCACCTGCATGACGATCCCGAGGAGCGCGCCGGCATCCGGGTCGACGCCATTCACGACGAGCGCGGCTTCCGCCGTGTCCGGCGCGAGCTGGCACGGCAGCACGATGTCGGCTACATCGACGCGAATATCGAGGTGGTCGACGTCGATCTCTCCGGCGACCGGCGGCTGATCCTGCATCACCATGTCATCAAGGGCGCGCAGCTCAACGAGACCGACGCCAAGCGCGTGCTCCAGCATCTCGCCGATCTCTGGACCTACGATGTCGCACTGATCGAGGTCGATTCCAACGACAAGGTGCTGCGCGAATACGTCGTGAGCCCGCGGCCGATCTCGGCGGTGGCGTGAGGGCGGGGCAGCTTCCGGAGCGCGATGAGATTAGCCTTGTGGCTTCTGCCAGGGAGCTGCGCTCCCTCCCCCGCTTGCGGGGGAGGGGTGGGGAGAGGGTGTCTCCGCAGCGGGATTCCCCCAGAGGATAGAGCCCTCACCCGGCGCTACGCGCCGACCTCTCCCGCAAGCGGGAGAGGTTGCAGCCAGTCCGCGGCTGCTAAAGCGATCAACGTGAATCAATCGTGCTCTAAGTCGATCGCTTCTTCGCCGGCTTCTTCTTGGCTTTCGACGCATTCAGCTCCACGGCTGCGCGGATCAGCGCCTTCAACGCCTTCTCGTTGATCTTGTCGCCTTCGCGAATATCGATCGCGCGGCGCACGTTGCCGTCGAGGCTCGAGTTGAACAGGCCGGCGGGATCGTCCAGCGCGGCGCCCTTGGCAAAGGTCATCTTCACCACGGCCTTGTAGGTCTCGCCGGTGCAGATGATGCCGTCGTGCTCCCACACCGGAACGCCGCGCCACTTCCATTCCTCGACGACATCAGGGTCGGCCTCCTTGATCAGGCCGCGGATTCGCCCGAGCATGTCGCCGCGCCAGTCGCCGAGCTCCTTGATCCTGCCGTCGATCATTCTGGATGGCGAAGCGCCATTCGTCTTCGTCGCGCTGCTGGTTTTCGCGGTCACGGCCTTCTTCATGCTCACGCCTCTTGTCGGGCGCCGCGGCCGCGGCCGAGATATGGCAGCGCGAACATGTAGAGCCCGGTCGCAAGCAACGGGATCAATGGGACGAAGGCGAGCAAGCCGATCCACGTCGCCTGGACTTGCATCGTCAGGGCGACGATGTTGGCGATGACGGCCAGCGTGAAAGCAATCGACAGCCAGCGATGGATCTGTCGAATCCACATATTTCCGGTCAATGAAACCTCCTCTTGAGATGATCGAAATGAAGGCCGGCGGCCGAGCTAGTCTGCCTTGGCCAGCAGCTCGTCCAGCTTGGTGAGAAACTGCTTCCAGCCGGCATGCGCGCCGCCAAATGCCTGCTTCTGCGCCGGGCTGAAGCCCGCTTGCTCGACACGCAGATGAGTGCCTGCGCCCGTCGGCGTCAGCGTGAAGGTCACGACGCTCTTGAGATCGAACGCCGCGTCCTCGTGCGAGAAATTCCAGGTGTAGGCGAGCGTCTTCTGCGGCTCGATGGTGAGGACTTCGCAGTCCAGCACGCCGCCCCATTCGCCGCGAAGGTTGAAGCGGTGGCCCACGTTCGGCTTGAAGTCGTTCTTCATCAGCCATTCCTCGATCAGATGCGGCTGCGTCAGCGCGCGCCAGATCCGCTCTGCCGGAAAGGCAAATTCGCGCTCGACGACGACAGATCGGGTTTCGGTCGCGGATTCGTTCATTGGTCCATCCTCTTCAGGAGATCGTCGAGCGCGTCGAGCCGGTTCTGCCAGAATCCGGCCATCTGGCTGGTCCAGTCGATCAGCGGATTGAGCGCGCCGGGTTGGGCGCTGTAATGCGTCTGCCGTCCTTGATGCCGGTCGCGCACGAGGCCAGCCTGCTTCAGCGCGCCGAGATGTTTTGAGACCGCCGGCTGGGACACGCCCGACAGTGCCGTCAGGGCCCCGACCGTCTGTTCGCCCTCGCGGCACAATCGCTCGAAGATCGCCCGACGGGTGGGGTCGGCGAGCGTCCTGAACAGAAGGTCGTGAGCGGCGGCGGGCATGTAATCCATAACCTGTAAGTTATGGGTATATTCATAACCGTGGAGTTATGGATGTGTCAAGTGGGAAGTGGTGTGGAAGCGATCCCGCAAACTCCTCTTACCTCTCCCGCTTGCGGGAGAGGTCGGCGCGCAGCGCCGGGTGAGGGCTCTCTCCTCTTGGGGGTTCTCGATTGCTGAGACACCCTCTCCCCGACCCTCCCCCGCAAGCGGGGGAGGGAGCCCACCAGTTTCGCTGCTACCTACGGCCGCAGATAGAGATAACCCTGCGACTGGAGCTCGGCCAAACGGACGACGCCACCCTTCTCCGCGCTGACGAAGCCCGGCAGGAGATCCGTGAGCGTGACGTTCTGCGCCTTCATCGTGTTGCCGCAGGCGGCAAGCTCGACGCCATCCTTCGAAAAATCGCCGACGCGCTTGCTGATGTCAGGGTTGGCCTGCGCCGAGTGAAACGCCTTCAGTGCCGGGCCGTGGATCACCAGCGCGATCGTCACATGGTCGGAGCCGCCGACGCCGTCGATGTGGTTCTGGATGTTGCCGAGGACGAAGTTGACCTTCTCGGCATCGCTCAAATGATACACCACCTTCAGCTTGTTGCCCGTGCCGGCGTCCGTCGCGGCCTTCGCGCTGGAGGCGCCAAGCGCCACGCCCAGGCCTGAGACGGCGCTCCACAACATATTCCGGCGGTTCATGACGATCTCCCTCGATTGCGCCGGACACATATCATTTGTGGCGGAGCGCGGCGAGTTCCTTGCGGTCGGTCACGAGCGAGGCGCATTCCTTATTGTCCGTTCGATCTAGGCGGAAAATCCCGTCGTCGGCCCCGGCGACCAGTGACAGTTCGGCATCGTCGTCCGGCTTGTTGTTCTGCCAGACCCTGACCCGCGCCAGCCGCACGATCGCCGATTTGTCGTCCTTCGAGAGCGCGACGCCGATGCCGCCGCCCTCGCAGTCGACGCCGCAACCGAGGCGGATTTCGGTGCCGTCCTTGGTGAACACGGCGTGATGACAGGAGCCGCTGGAATCGAAATCGCCGGAGCGGTGACGATATCTGAAGCCGAGGCGGAAGGAGTTGTGGAGCTGCTTGTCTTCGGTGTCCATCTCCGCCGAGATCAGCAGCTTCATCGCGGCGACCTTCTGCTTCGGATGACGCGCCAGGTGCTCGGCATCGTAGCGCCGCACGAAGCAGGCATAGGCCTTGTTGCCGGGTACGCCCGCATACATGCGCGCGTTGAAGGTCTCGGCTTCGGCCTTGCTGGCCTCACGGATATCGTCGGCCTCCTCGGCCTGAGCGGCGCCGCCGAGCGCGGCAAGGAAGACGGCAGCAACGAGAAAAGACTTCATGATGGCCTCGCGTGCAGCAACTGAGCTGTACTTTAGACGCGAACCCGGTGCGACGCGTTCATGGTTCGCACATCAATGACACGAGCATCGCAGGGCGGAGCGAGGTGATTAGTTCCACGCGGGGCGTTAGTCATCGGTGGGGTCATAAAGGTTCATTCGATGTAACGCCTTCGCCTTTCGGAACTCGACTCCTGCGATCCCCACGGACATTGCCCGATTTCGTCGATGTGATAGCCTTCACAGACGATCGCCTTTGGCAGTCGTAGGTTGGGGTCTGCCTTTGTAAGTTTGTGGAGTCCCCGCAATGGGCGAAATTCGCAGCTTCAGATCCGGGAATGACGAGCCGCCTTCGCACGGCCCTATGCCTCGTCGCCTCGCGGCCATCATTGTCGGTGACATCGCTTCCTACAGCCGCCTGATGCAGGCCGACGAGGAGGGCACGCACGTCCGCGTCAAGCGGATCGAGCGGGATCTCATCCAGCCCAGCATCGTCGAGCACAATGGAAGTCTGGTGAAGACGACGGGCGACGGCTTCATCGCGATTTTCGACAGTCCGGTCGAGGCCGTCCGATGCAGCATCGTCATCCAGCAGAATCTCATCGGCCGCAACGCCTCGCTTCCGAAGGACACTCGGATCGAGTACCGGATTGGCGTCAATCTCGGTGATGTCATCGTGGAGCCGGACGACGTCTACGGCGACGGCGTCAACATCGCCACGCGCATCGAGGGCATCGCCGAGCCAGGCCAGGTCTTTATCTCCGGCGCGATCTACGAGCAGATCAAGCACAAGGTCGTGTGCGGTTACGAGTCGCTCGGGGACCGCAAGGTCAAGAACATCACCGATCCCGTGCGCGTCTATAAAGTGCTGCCGGATGCAGACGCGGTCGGCAGGACGCGGGGGCGGCGCGAGAATACTCTGATCTTTCTCCTGGGTATCACGCTGTCGGTGATTGCCGCCGGTGTGCTGTGGTATCTGCTGGCTCAGACACCGGGCAGGGTGAGCGAGCAGGCCACCGGGCCCACCGCTTCTCCCACCGCTTCGCCTGCCGCATCACCGAGCCCGCAGCCTCCGTCGCGCGAAGCAGCGCCGCAGACGCCGCAGCCTTCTCCCTCGTCGGCTTCGTCATCTCCGTCGCCCGCTCCGGCGCCAACTCAATCGGCAACGGCCGTCCGCGAACCCGAGATGGTCGCCATTCGCGGCGGCAGCTTTGCGATGGGAAGCAATGACGATCCGACCGAGCGTCCCGTCCATCAGGTGGCGGTCAAGCCGTTCTCGATCGGAAAATATCCGGTGACCGTGCAGGAATGGAATGAGTGCGCCGCTGCAAAGGCGTGCGGCTTCACGGCCATCGGCAAGGACGATGCGCCGGTCAGCAATGTGAGCTGGACCGACGCGCAGCAATATGCGGCCTATCTCGCTCAGGCGACGAAGAAGACTTATCGGCTTCCGAGCGAAGCCGAATGGGAATATGCCGCGCGGGGCGGAACGCAGACCAAATATTGGTGGGGCGACAAGCTGCAGCCGGGCATGGCCGGTTGCAAGGATTGCGGTGATCTCGCGGCCGAGCAACCGGCGAAGGTCGGCAGCTTCAGGCCTAATCCGTTCGGGCTCCACGACATGGGCGGCGGTATCGATCAATGGGTCGAGGACTGCTGGCATAAGACCTATCAGGGCGCGCCCGGTGACGGCTCGGCATGGAGCAGCGGGGACTGCAGCGCTCATGTCCTGCGCTCGGGCTCCTGGAAGAACGATTCGAGATATGTGCGGCCGTCCAACCGCGATGGCTACGACACCAACGTTCGTTATCCGACGCACGGATTCCGCGTGGCGCTCAGCCCTTGAGTGGAGGAGTTGGTTTGATGCAGATCCTTCGTTGCGTCGCGCTGGCGGCGGCGCTCGCATTGCTCCCGGGGGTGGCCTTTTCGCAGGGCAAGGCAGCGCCCAAGGACGCCAAGCTCTATTTCATCACCCCGCATGACGGGCAGAAGGTCCGCGGCGGATTCTGGGTCCGGTTCGGCTTGCGCAACATGGGAGTGACCCATGCCGGCGACGAGTATCAGAACGCCGGTCACCATCATTTGCTGATCGACGTCAACGACCCCATCGATCCCAAGGAGCCGATCCTGCAGGACAAGTCGCATCTGCATTTCGGGGCAGGGCAGACCGAAACGCTTCTCGAGCTTCCGCCCGGGACGCATACGCTCCAACTCGTGCTGGGCGATGCCAAGCACTATCCGTTCGAGCCGCCCATCGTGTCGGAGAAGATCACCATACGCGTCCGGCAGCCGGCTGCGGCGCGGTAGCGATCACCGCAGGCTGGCGTTGAACTTGTCCAGCATCGCCGAGCCCGGGCAGAGCGTGTCCGCTTCCAGCGTGTTGAGCGGCGTCTCGACCGTGTTGAGATGCTCGTGCAGATCTTCCGCGTCGGGATCGACGTAGAGCAGCCCCGTGACGATCTGTCCCTTTGCGGCGTGCTTTTGCAGGAAGGTCTGGGCGCCGAGCCGGTCATGCGGATCGTAGTCGGCATCGATCTTGCGCAGCGCGATCCTGCTGCCGTCATGCTGCTCGACCATTTGCACCGTGCCCGGTGCGTAATCCACCGCAATCGGATCGCGGCCGACCAGCACGTCGAGCCGGTTCACCGCGTCATTGTGCTCGCGAACATAGTCGAAGCTCTTGGTCGAGCCGGCATGATTGTTGAAGGCGATGCAGGGGCTGATGACGTCGATGAACGACGCGCCCTTGTGGCGGATCGCGGCCGCGATCAGCGGCACGAGCTGGGTCTTGTCGCCGGAGAACGAGCGCGCGACGAAAGTCGCCCCCAACTGCAGCGCGATGGCGACGAGGTCGATGGCGTTGTCGGTGTTGGTGACGCCCTTCTTGGACTTCGAGCCGCGGTCGGCGGTCGCCGAGAACTGGCCCTTGGTCAGGCCGTAGACGCCGTTGTTCTCGACGATATAGGTCATGTTCACCCCGCGCCGGATCGAATGGGCGAACTGGCCGAAGCCGATCGAGGCGGAATCGCCGTCGCCGGAGACACCTAGATAGATCAGGTCGCGATTGGCGAGATTGGCGCCGGTCAGCACGCTGGGCATGCGGCCGTGCACGGAGTTGAAGCCGTGCGAATTGCCGAGGAAATAGTCCGGCGTCTTCGACGAGCAGCCGATGCCCGAGATCTTCGCAACCCGGTGCGGCTCGATCGAAAGCTCATAGCAGGCCTCGATGATCGAGGCCGTGATCGAATCGTGGCCGCAGCCGGCGCACAGCGTCGAGATCTTGCCTTCGTAGTCGCGATGGGTGTAGCCGAGCTCGTTCTTCTTCAGCCCGGGATGGTGGAATTTCGGCTTTGCGATGTAGGTCATGACCGTCTCTCTCTGCTCCCTCTCCCCGCTCTTCGCGGGGAGAGGGTCGGGGTGAGGGGCTCTTTCGACGAGCTCGACTCGTGGTGAGTCCCCCTCACCCGGATTGCTGCGCAATCCGACCTCTCCCCGCACGCGGGGAGAGGTGATTGCATCCGATGCCTGCGCCTTACCATCATGACACTGCCTTGCGGAGCGGGGTCACCTTGAGGTGATCCTGGTGGTCGCCAATGGCTTTTGCGATGAAGCGGGCGGTGATCGGCGAGCCGTCGTAGTGCACGATCGGCACCAGCCGCACCGGGTCGATGCCGTTTTCGTTGACGATGAGCTGGCGCAGCTGGCTGTCGCGGTTCTGCTCGACCACGTAGACGAAATCGTGCTCGGCGAGGAAGCTCGCCACGCTGGAGTGGAACGGGAAGGCGCGGATGCGCAGGCGATCGAGCTGATGGCCTCGTGCCTCCAACAATCCGATCGCCTCGTCCATCGCCGGCGTAGTCGAACCGAAATAGATCACGCCGTATTTGGTCGGCCGTTCCGCATTAGCCTGAAGCGGCCGCGGCACCAAATCCTGCGCGGTCTCGAACTTGCGCATCAGCCGCTGCATGTTGTCGGCGTAGACCGAGCCTTCTTCGGAGTAACGCGCATAGCGGTCGCGCGACGTGCCGCGGGTAAAATATGAGCCCTTGGTCGGATGCGTGCCGGGATAGGTTCGGTAGGGGATGCCGTCGCCGTCGACGTCGAGATAGCGGCCGAAATCGCGGCCTTCCTCCAGCATCTCCGCGGTCATCACCTTGCCGCGGTCATATTGCTTGGCGTCGTCCCATTTCAGCGGACGGCAGAGCCGGTGATTCATGCCGATGTCGAGGTCGAGCATCAGGAAGATCGTGGTCTGGAGCCGCTCGGCGAGATCGAAAGCCGCGGCTGCGAACTCGAACGCCTCGGCGGGATCTTCAGGGAACAGCAGCACATGCTTGGTGTCGCCATGCGAAGCATAGGCGCAGGCGATGATGTCGCATTGCTGGGTGCGGGTCGGCATGCCGGTCGAGGGACCGGCGCGCTGGATGTTCATGATCACGGCCGGGATTTCGGCAAAATATGACAGGCCGATGAACTCGGTCATTAGCGAGATGCCGGGGCCGGAGGTCGCGGTGAAGGCGCGCGCGCCGTTCCAGGAGGCGCCGATCACGATTCCGATCGAAGCGAGCTCGTCCTCGCCCTGCACGATCGCGTATTTCGCCTTGCCGGTTTCCGGATCGTGCCGGTACTTCTTGCAGTGGGCGGTGAAAGCCTCGGCCACGGACGAGGACGGCGTGATCGGATACCAGGCGCACACCGTGGCGCCGCCATAGACGGCGCCGAGCGCGGCGGCGCTGTTGCCCTCGATGAAGATGCGGTCGCCGACCTTGTCGGACTTCTTCACCCGCAGCCCGGTCGGACATTTCAGGTTTTGCAGCGCCCAGTCGCGGCCGAGATGCAGCGCGTGGACGTTGGAGGACAAGAGCTTCTCCTTGCGCTTGTACTGCTCGCCGATCAGCTGCTCGATCAGCTTCGGGTCCATGTCGAGCAGCGCCGAGAGCGCCCCGAGATAGATGATGTTCTTGAACAGCTGGCGCTGGCGCGGATCGGTGTAGGTCGAGTTGGTGATCGCGGTCAGGGGAACACCGATCACGGTGATGTCGTCGCGGAATTTCGTTGACGGCATCGGCTTGGTGGAATCGTAGAACAGATAGCCGCCGGGCTCGATGCCGGCGACGTCCTTGTCCCAGGTCTGCGGGTTCATCGCCACCATCATGTCGACGCCGCCGCGGGCGCCGAGATGGCCCTGTTCGGTCACCCGCACCTCGTACCAGGTCGGCAGGCCCTGGATGTTGGAGGGGAAGATGTTACGGGGGCTCACCGGAACGCCATGGCGCAGGATCGCGCGCGCAAACATCTCGTTGGCGCTGGCCGAGCCCGATCCGTTGACGTTGGCGAAGCGGACGACGAAGTCGTTTACGCTGCTGATCGGCTTTTTGTCGGACATGCTGAACCTGCGTGAGTCATCTCGATCAAATATTTCTGCATGTCCCAGGCGCCGGTGGGACAGCGCTCGGCACACAGCCCGCAATGCAGGCAGACATCCTCGTCCTTGATCATCACGCGCCCGGTCTTGAGGTCGCTCGAGACATAGAGATCCTGGTCCGGATGCAGCGAGGGCGCTTTCAGGCGCTGACGGAGATCGCCTTCCTCGCCATTGTCGGTGAAGGTGATGCAGTCCATCGGACAGATGTCGACGCAGGCGTCGCACTCGATGCAGAGCGAGGTCGAGAACACGGTCTGGACGTCGCAGTTCAGGCAGCGCTCGGCCTCGCCCAGCGCCAGCTTGACGTCGTAGCCGAGCTCGACCTCCGTGCGGATGTCCTTCAGCGCGATCACCTTGTCGCGATGCGGCACCTTGTAGCGCTTGTCGTTGGAGATGTCGTTGTCATAGCTCCATTCGTGGATGCCCATCTTCTGCGAGGAGATGTGCACCTCCGGCAATGGACGCTCGGTGACGTCCTCGCCCGAGAGCATCTTGTGGATCGACAGCGCGGCATCATGGCCCTGCGCCACCGCCCAGATGATATTCTTCGGCCCGAACGCGGCGTCGCCGCCGAAGAATACTTTCGGGTTGGTCGAGACGAAGGTTTGCGGATCGACCTTGGGCATGTGCCATTTGTCGAACTCGATCCCGCAGTCCTGCTCGATCCAGGGAAAGGCGTTCTCCTGGCCGACCGCGACCAGCACGTCGTCGCATTCGATGGTTTGGTCCGGCTCGCCCGAGGGCACGAGGTTGCGGCGGCCCTTGGCGTCGTATTCGGCCTTCACCTTCTGGAAGGTGATGCCGGTGAGCTTGCCGTTGTCGTGGACGAAGGCTGTGGGCACGAGGAAGTTGAGGATCGGGATGTCCTCGTGAAGCGCGTCTTCCTTCTCCCAGGGCGAGGCCTTCATTTCCTCGAAGCCGGAGCGCACGACCACTTTCACCTCTTCGCCGCCGAGGCGACGCGCGGTGCGACAGCAATCCATCGCGGTGTTGCCGCCGCCGAGCACGATGACGCGCTTGCCGATCTTGTCGGTATGGCCGAACGAGACCGAGGACAGCCAGTCGATGCCGATATGGACGTTGGCGGCTGCTTCCTTGCGTCCGGGGATGTCGAGCTCGCGTCCGCGCGGTGCGCCGGAGCCGACGAAGATCGCGTCATACTTCTCCGCGAGCAGCGCCTTCATGCTTTCGATGCGGTGGCCGCCCTTGAAGTCAACGCCGAGACCCAGGATGTAGCCGGTCTCCTCGTCGATGACTGAATCCGGCAGGCGAAATTTCGGGATCTGCGAGCGCATCATGCCGCCGGCTCGTGGATCGCCGTCGAACACCGTGCAGTGATAGCCGAGCGGGGCGAGATCGCGGGCCACCGTCAGCGAAGCGGGACCGCCGCCGACGAAGGCAACGCGCTTGCCGTTCTTGGCCGACGGCCGCGGCAGGCGTTGCGTGATGTCGTCCTTGAAATCGGCGGCGACGCGCTTCAGGCGGCAGATCGCGACCGGGGTCTCCTCGACGCGTCCGCGGCGGCACGCCGGCTCGCATGGACGATCGCAGGTGCGTCCCAGAATTCCGGGAAACACGTTCGATTTCCAGTTGATCATATAGGCGTCGCTGTAGCGGCCTTGGGCGATCAGTCGGATGTATTCGGGAACGGGGGTGTGCGCAGGACAGGCCCATTGGCAATCGACCACTTTGTGAAAGTAGTCGGGGGCCGCAATGTCGGTCGGTTTCATTCCTACCCTGTCCGCGCAGGCTCAAAGACCCGGCGGCCTTTTCTTGAGCTTGGCGAACGCTAACGCGCGGCGATCTGGTTTCTGAATGACGTCATTGGGTTAGCTTATTAGAACCGGTCCGAAGTACAACGGCAAATTTGGGTGATCACCGGCTTTCATGGGAGCCCAGCGCGCACATCATTAATTGCCGCGCGCAGTATGCGGCGGTGCAACATGTTGCGATGCGTCTTAGTTGCGCGCGATGTCGCTCTTCGCGAGGTCCCACATCAGGCTGTAGGTGCCGACCGACACGGGAAGCGGGAATGGCGAGGCGGCAGGGCCGGTGAAGCGCGCGGCGATCACGGCCGAGACCGCGCCGACATGCGTGCCGTCGATCAGCACGAACCAGTCGCGTGCGCCTTCGTTGCGCACTGCCGGAATGTCCGCGGTCGCGCCCGACAATTCCGGCTCGCTTTCGAGCAGATGCATGGAGATGATGCCGTCGTGCTTTTCCGGCGCCAGCCGTTCTTGCAGTGCGTCACGCCACGCGGCCGCATTGTCCGGCGTCGGTCGCAACCGCACGAGGCCGAGCGCCGCGCCTCGGCCGGTGCCGTTGCTGATCGTGATGCGGGCGACCACGCGCAGCATGTCCTTGAAATGCGCCATGCTGCGCCGCGACCATTCGGTCTGATTGGCGAGCCGCGCCCGGTAGGCGGGACTATCGAGCACGTCGAGCGTCGCGGTCGAATACAGCGAGAGATATTTGGGATTTGCGGCGTGCGCGAGATAGCGCCGCGCCTCGAGGAATCCCTCGATCGCGACGCGCTCTTCCAGATGCTCGCGATCGTACCAGCGATTGAAATCGGCTTCATCTGAAACGTCGATGTTCATCGACGTGAGCAACATGCCCTTCCCGGCGAGTGGCATTTTCTTGTCCCGCTATCGCGAAATCTTCGAAGCGATATCTGCGATCGACTTCATGACCGCGTCCCGCACGCCGGTATCATAGAGCGAATGGCCGGCTTCTTCCACGATGCGAATCTCGGAACCCGGCCACACTTTCGCGAGCGCCTGCGATGTCTCGGGAGGGCACAACAGATCGTAGCGGCCCTGGACGATGATGCCGGGAATGCCGTCGAGCTTGCCGGCGTTCCGCAACAACTCGTTCTCCGTCATGAAGCTGTCCTGGACGAAATAATGCGCCTCCATGAAGGGCGTCGCCGGCAATGTGCGCCAGACGTTCAGCGACGCCAGGTCCAGCCGGGTCTTGGCCGCCTTGTGCTCGGACAAGGCGCGCTCGGTATCGTACCAGGCGCGCGATGCCGGGCCATGCACGGCCGGATCGGCATCGAGGATGCGGCGATAATAGGCTTCCACCGGCCGCGCGCGCTGCTCGAGCGGCAGCACGCTGAGAAAATCCTCGTAGAGCGCGGGGTAGAATTGCGACAGGCGCGAGGTGAAGGCGATCTCGACTTCAGCACGCGTGCCGAGAAACGTCGCACGGAGCGCAATCCCGGAGACGCGCGCGGGATGCGCCTGCGCATAAGCCAGCGCCAGCGTCGCGCCCCAGGAGCCGCCGACCACCATCCAGCGCGCGACGCCGAATTTCTCGCGGATCTTTTCCATGTCCGCGATCAGATGCTGCGTGGTGTTGTGCTCGCGCGATCCCTTCGGACGGCTGCGGCCGCAGCCGCGTTGGTCGAACAGCACGGCATGGAAACGGTCGGGATCGAACAGCCGGCGGTGGTCGGGCTGGCAGCCGCTGCCGGGGCCGCCATGCAGGTAGACCGCGGGGATTCCGTCGGCGCGGCCGACGCTCTCGACATAGAGCTCGTGGCCGTCGCCGACGTCGAGCGTTTCGGAGGTCAGCGGCGCAAAAGGATCGGCGCGCTTGACTGAGCTGGCCGCGTCGGCGTCAGGCATCATTCCCGGATTCCAGAGTGCCACCGGCGAAATTGCGATAGACGAAGCGGTTGGTTTCGCCCTCGGCCTCGCGCTCGGCCTGCTTGAAGATGGTCTCGTGCAGCGGCGACAGCGCACAGGCCGGATCGGTGTTGGCAGCGTCACCGGTCAGCGCAAAGGCCTGGCAGCGGCAGCCGCCGAAATCGATCTCGCGGAATTCGCAACTCTTGCACGGCTCCTTCATCCAGCCGGTGCCGCGATAGCGGTTGAAGGCGTCCGAGTTCTGCCAGATCCAGGCGATCGAATGGTTGGAGCGTACCGATTCGAAGTCGAGCCCGGTGATGCTCTCGGCGGCGTGGCAGGGCAGCACCTTGCCGGCCGGCGAAATGTTGAAGAACTGCCGGCCCCAGCCGCCCATGCACTTCTTCGGCCGCAGCGCGTAATAATCGGGCACGACATAGTCGATCGTGAGCCGGCCCTTCAGCCGCTCGCGCGCCTCCTCGACGATGCGGGTGCACTCGTCGAGCTGCGCCACCGTCGGCATCAGCGCGGCGCGGTTCTTCAGCGCCCAGCCGTAATATTGCACATTGGCGACCTCGAGCCTGTCGGCGTCGAGATCGATCGACATCTGGATGATCTCAGGCAGCTGGTGCAGGTTCTGCCGGTGCATCACCGCGTTCACGGTGAGCGGCAGGTCCAGCTCGCGCGTCCATTTTGCCACTTCGAGCTTCTTGCGGTGCCCGCCTCTGTAACCGCCAACGCGATCGGCCAAGCCTTCTTCAACGCCCTGGAAGCTGATCTGCACGTGGCAGAGCCCGGCATCGGCCAGCTCGCTCAGCCGCTCGCGCGTCAGCAGCACGGCCGAGGTGATGAGGTTGGTGTAGAGGCCGACGTCGCTGGCATGCTTGACCAGCTCGACGAGGTCCTTGCGCGCCGTCGGCTCGCCGCCGGAGAAATGCACCTGGAGCACGCCGATCTCGGCGAGCTCGCTCAGCACCTGCTTCCATTCCTCGGTGGTCAGCTCCTTGCCCGAGCGGTCGAGCTCGACCGGGTTGGAGCAATAGGGGCATTGCAGGGGGCAGCGGTGGGTGATCTCGAGCAGCACGGCGAGCGGAATGCCGAACGTCTCCGCCGTCGAGCGGCTCTTCTCCAGCACCGCGAGGCTGTCACTGGCGTCGGGCGGAATGGTGGGATTGCCGAGCACATCGCTCATGACGTCTTCTCCCGGGCCTCCGTGAGAAAGCCCTTGTCGGCGAGATCCTGCAGCATGACGATGACGTCGGCCAGGATCGCCTCGCGCGGCGCGGCGTATTTTGCCGCGAGCTGGTCGGACATGTCGCCGACATTGCGCTCGCCGTCGCAGAGCTGCAAGACCTCGACCGCGATCTCGTCCGGCGCCAGTACGCGTTCGGGCGCGAGGATCACCCAGACTTTTCGCGTCTCGTCATATTTCAGCTTGGCGTGCCGCGGCAGCACCGGCCGGCTGGTCTCGCTGACGCTGATGTGACGCGGCCCCGCCATCGGTTGTTCCTCAGCTCGCTTTTTGGTGTTCTTGGGGCACGAACGCGCCCGGCGGAATGTGGCCCTCGACATAGGCGTGTTGGAGCGCGTCGAGCTGCACCCACAGCACGCTGGTCTTGAAGATCAGTGCGTTGCAGACCGACGCGCGTTGCTCGGGCGTGGTGGCATGCGCCTTGACATAGTCGAGCGCAAAGCCGGCATCGCGCGGCGCCTGTGCCAGGCGGCGCTTGAAGTAGCTCATGATGTCAGGATTGACGAAGTCATAGTGCTCCAGCATGCCGGCAATGCGCTCTTCGTGCAGGTTCGGCGCGAACAATTCGGTGAGCGAGGAGGCGATCGCCTCTAGCGGCGACTTCTCGCGGCAATAGTGCACATAGGCTTCGACCGCGAAGCGCGTCGCGGGCAGGATGCCCTCGGTCGATTCCACATAAGCCGTGTCCAGCCCGAGGCCGTCGGTCAGCTTCAGCCAGCGCTCGATACCGCCTTCGGAGCCGATATCGCCGTCATGATCCTCGATGCGGTGGCGCCATTCCACGCGCGTGGCGCGGTCGCGGAAGCGCGAGATCACCACCGCGTCCTTGATCGGGATGGTGCTCTGATAATAGTAGCGGTTCAGCGCCCAGGCCTGGACCTGACCCTTGTTCAGCTTGCCGCCGTGCAGGAGCTTATGAAACGGATGCAGGCTGTGATAGCGCGTCGCCCCGATATGGCGCAGCGCCGCCTCCAGCTCCTCGGCGCTAGTGAGCCTGATGTCCTTGCCGACCGAGAGCGCGGTCATTCCAGTCAGTGACGCGGCATTCACAGCACGATCTCCGTTCCGTCGGCGGGTATCTGCCAGCCCGCCGCTTCAGCGGCCTTGCGCTCGGGGGAAGCGGGCAGCAGCGCCGGGTTCGAGTTATTGATATGCAGAAATATCTTCCTGTCGAGTGTGAGGTCGGCGAGCCGCGCGATGGCGCCGTGGT
Source organism: Bradyrhizobium sp. MI1.3 (assembly GCF_055811695.1). Classification (NCBI taxonomy): domain Bacteria; kingdom Pseudomonadati; phylum Pseudomonadota; class Alphaproteobacteria; order Hyphomicrobiales; family Nitrobacteraceae; genus Bradyrhizobium; species Bradyrhizobium sp. MI1.3. The sequence continues at coordinate 82,536 of NZ_JBVVPQ010000015.1, forward strand.
CGCCGGACATCGCGACATGGCCCATGCTCTTGCCGGTCTTGTGGCTAAGCCCAGCCTTGATCATCTCGTCGTCCTGCCACACCGTGCCGTCGAAGAATACCAGCGCAGCGCCGTCGATCTCGGCCTTGAGCGCGTCGGTGACCTCGGCGCAGGCGGCGATGAAGTAGAAGCATTTGCCGGTCGCTTTGTCGGTGATCTTCAGCCCCAGCGTATCGCCCTCGCCGGTGTCGCCGCCCGGATGCGCCTTGCCTTCCAGGTACCAGGCCGATTTGCCCGAAACGGCGAAGGGCAGCACCTCAAGTCCTGAGCGCGCCCCGTCCGGCAGCCGCGGCTCGAACGGCTCGTTGATGCCGACCGGCTGGCGCTGCACGTTCTTCTCGTTCAGCACGTTGAAGATGCTGTTGGCCTTCAGGATCGCCAGCACCTTCTCATGCGCATAGACCGTGAAGGGCGAGCCCTCGCGCATCGACAGCAGGCCTGCCACCGCGTCCACTTCGCTGTTGGTCAGGATCACGCCTGCGATCGGCGTATGGCGCAGCGCGCCTGCCTTCGGATGCAGCTGTGGCGTCGCATTCAATTGCTGGCGGAGGTCGGGGGAGGCGTTGATCAAGAACCAGTGCTCGCCGTCGCCAGTGAAGGCGACCGAGGCTTGGGTCCGTTGCAGCTCTTGGCCGTTATCACGGGCCGTCCGGCAGCCCTCGCAGCCGCAATTCCATTGCGGCACTCCGCCGCCGGCTGCGGCGCCCAGGACGACGACGCGAAGCATGATCCGTCTCCTGGAGGCAATGTCGCGAGGTGGACCTCACGCCAACACAAATCCTGTCTTCCGGACATGCATCGTGACCGAAAGATCCACCTGCGCAGAACGCGAACTCACCAACCGCTTACTTGCGGGTAGCGCTCACATACATGTTGATTTCCATGCCACAGGGCACTTCGACGATCTTCGGGGCTTTCCAGGCCATTTCGGCTCTCCATTTTCGAGATTTCGGACGTATCCGCCCGGGGCTAAGTTACTGCGAGCACAAAAGTTCGCCAGTGAAATTTTCCCGAGGACGGGCATATTGCGCCGCGAAAAAAGCGTGGGGAACAGTACTTTCTGGTGATGCGGCCCTGCGCTCGGCGCATTCGGTCGCGAACCCTGTCCTGATAAAGCAGTTGTGAGTGCAGTGCAGCTTTCAATCCGGTACAGGCGACCCAACTGGAACTTCGTGATGCCCAGATATTTCTTCAACACCCGTATCGGCAACGAACTGATCGTGGATCCTGAGGGAGAGGATCTGCGCAATCCCGACCGTGCCTGGGAGGTTGCCCGCCAGATGATTCTGGAGGTGCTGAGATCGGAAGGCACCCAGCCGGCCCTGCTTGAGGCCGTGATCGAAGTTACCGACCGCGAAGGCGAGATCGTGCTCGAATTCCCCTTCACCGAGGCATTGCTGGACATCCCGGACCAGTCTGCCACCCGGCATTAGAGGTCCGCCGCTCTTTCCCCGTCATTGCGAGGAGCCCTTGCGACGAAGCAATCCAGACTGCTTCCGCGGAGGCACTCTGGATTGCTTCGCTTCGCTCGCAATGACGGCGAATGAGGCGTCACCCGGCTCTCGCCCTTCGCCCCTGCGAAATCCGCATGGCTTTGCCGCGTTCCCGGGGCTAAAAGACGCCGGTTAAACGGAGCAAGCCATGCAAGATCTCTGGCGCCTGTCGGCCGCCGACCTCGCCACCCTCGTCAAAACCAAAAAGGTCTCCGCCAGGGAGGCCGCGCAGGCCGGCCTCGCCCGGCTCGACGCCGTCAATCCCCAGCTCAACGCCGTGATCGACCACCGGCCCGAGGACGTGCTCAAGCAGGCCGACGCCGTCGATGCCGCCATCGCCAGGGGCGAGGACCCAGGCCCGCTCGCCGGCGTGCCCGTCACCATCAAGGCCAATGTCGACCAGGAGGGCTTTGCCACCACCAACGGCCTCAAGCTCCAGCGCGACCTGATCGCGCGCGAGGACAATCCGGTGGTCGCCAATTTCCGCAAAGCCGGCGCCGTTCTGCTTGGGCGCACCAATTGCCCGGCCTTCTCCTATCGCTGGTTCACCACCAATCTGGTCCACGGCGACACCAAGAACCCCCGCGATGCCTCGCTCACGCCGGGCGGCTCGTCCGGCGGCGCCGGTTCGGCGGTCGCGGCCGGCATCGGCCATATCGCCCATGGCACCGACATTGCGGGCTCGATCCGCTATCCCGCCTATGCCTGCGGCGTGCATGGCCTGCGCCCGACGCTCGGCCGCATCCCCGCCTTCAATCCGGCCCTGCCGGAGCGTCCGATCGGGCCGCAGATCATGGCGGTGTCGGGGCCGCTGGCGCGCACCGTCAACGACATCAGGATTTCGCTCGCGGCCATGTCGGCCCGCGACATCCGCGATCCCTGGTTCGTGCCCGCGCCGCTGGAAGGCCCCGCGCGGCCGAAGCGCGCCGCGCTGTGTCTCAATCCGGACGGCCTTGCGACCACACCGGAGGTGAAGGCAGCCGTGACCGATGCCGGCAAGCGCCTGGAGCGTGCGGGCTGGACGGTCGATGTGATCGAGAACACGCCGCCGATGCGCGAAGCGGTCGAGTGGCAGATCAAGCTCTGGCTCGGCGACGGCTATGAGGCGCAGCTCGAGATGGCCGAGCGTGAGGGCGATCCCGGCGCGCTGGCGTGCCTGCGCGGCAACCGCGCCAGGGTCACGCCGATGGACCAGGCGAATTACGCCAAGGCATTGACCCGCCGCGCCACGCTGACCCGTGACTGGATGCTGTTCTTCGAGACCTATGCCGTGCTGCTGACACCGGTCTCCGGCGAGCTGCCGTTCCCGGATCATCTCGACCGCAAGGACGAGGAATCCTTTAAGCGGGTCTGGGAAGCGCAACTGCCGCAGATCGCCACTCCCTTCATGGGCCTGCCGGGCCTCGTGGTCTCCACCGGCCTCGTCGGCAAGGCGCCGGTCGGCGTGCACATCGTGTCCGGCCGCTATCGCGAGGATCTCTGTCTGCTCGCAGGCGAGGCGATCGAGGCGGGCGGCGTGCCGCCGTCGCCAATCGATCCCGTGGGTTAGCGATGTCCGTGATCTACGACTTCAAGGCCAACTCGCTTCTCGGCGAAGAAGTGCCCATGCGCCGCTTCGAGGGGCAGGTGCTGCTGATCGTCAACACCGCGAGCAAATGCGGCTTCACGCCGCAATATCGCGGGCTGGAGGATCTGCATCGCGATCTCAATCCGCGCGGCTTCTCGGTGCTCGGCTTTCCCTGCAACCAGTTCGGTGCGCAGGAGCCTGGGCCGGCGAGCGAGATCCAGGCGTTCTGCTCGACCAACTACGACGTCACCTTTCCCCTGTTCGAGAAGATCGACGTCAACGGCAGCAATGCGCATCCGTTGTATAAGTACCTGAAACGCCAGCAATCCGGCCTGCTGGGCGCCTCCATCAAATGGAATTTCACCAAATTCCTGGTGGATCGCGCCGGCAAGGTGGTTTCGCGCTATGCGCCGACCGCGCGGCCCGAAGGATTACGGCAGCAAATCGAGACCCTGTTATGAGCGAGACAATCATGAGCGACGAATTTCCGGACCGCCTCTCGGTCGATCCGAGCAGCCCCTATTACAACGCGGACATTTTGGCGCGCGACGTCGGCATCCGCTTCAAGGGCGTCGAGAAGACCAATGTCGAGGAGTACTGCATCAGCGAAGGCTGGGTCCGCGTCACCGCCGGCAACGCCAAGGACCGCCACGGCAACCCGCTGACCATCAAGGTGCACGGCCCGGTCGAGCCGTATTTCAGGGATAAGAAGTAGGAGCGCGCTCTCTCCACCCGTCATCGCGAGCGCTCTCTCCTCGTCATTGCGAGGAGCCCTTGCGACGAAGCAATCCAGACTGTCTCCGCGGATGCATTTCTGGATTGCTTCGCTACGCTCGCAATGACGAAAGCAAGAGGTCCCCCATGTCCGTCCGCATCGTCGACGTCCGCGAGATCACGAAACCGATCTCTTCGCCGATCCGCAACGCCTATATCGATTTCACCAAGATGACGACGAGCCTGGTTGCGGTCGTCACCGACGTCGTGCGCGACGGCAAGCGCGTCGTCGGCTACGGCTTCAACTCCAACGGCCGCTACGGGCAGGGCGGCCTGATCCGCGAGCGCTTTGCCTCGCGCATCCTGGAGGCCGATCCGAAATCGCTGCTGAATGCGGCCGGCGACAATCTCGACCCCGACAAGGTCTGGGGTGCGATGATGACCAACGAGAAGCCGGGCGGCCACGGCGAGCGCTCCGTCGCGGTCGGCACCATCGACATGGCGGTGTGGGATGCCGTGGCGAAGATCGCAGGGAAACCGCTTTTCCGCCTGCTGGCTGAGCGTCACGGCGTCAAAGCCAATCCGCGCGTGTTCGTCTACGCCGCCGGCGGCTATTATTATCCGGGCAAGGACCTCTCGATGCTGCGCGGCGAGATGCGCGGCTATCTCGATCGCGGCTACAACGTCGTGAAGATGAAGATCGGCGGCGCCGATATCGAGGACGATCGCACCCGCATCGAGGCGGTGCTGAAAGAGATCGGCAACGACGCGCAGCTCGCCGTCGATGCCAACGGCCGCTTCGATCTCGAGACCGGAATCGCCTACGCCAAGATGCTGCGGGATTATCCCTTGTTCTGGTACGAGGAAGTCGGCGACCCCCTCGACTACGCGCTGCAGGCAGCCCTCGCCGAATTCTATCCGGGACCGATGGCGACCGGCGAAAACCTGTTCAGTCACCAGGACGCCCGCAATTTGATCCGCTACGGCGGCATGCGCCCGGACCGCGACTGGCTGCAATTCGATTGCGCGCTGTCCTACGGCCTATGCGAATACCAGCGCACCCTTGAAGTGTTGAAAACCCATGGCTGGTCGCCGAGCCGCTGCATCCCGCACGGCGGTCACCAGATGTCGCTCAACATCGCAGCCGGCTTAGGCCTCGGCGGCAACGAGAGCTACCCCGATTTGTTCCAGCCCTACGGCGGCTTCCCCGACGGCGTCCGCGTCGAGAACGGCCACATCACCATGCCCGATCTCCCGGGCATCGGCTTCGAAGGCAAATCGGATCTCTACAAGGAGATGAAGGCGCTGGCGGAGTAGCGCAACGCGAGGGGCGCGACGGCCGCGCCACACACTCCGTCATTGCGAGCGCAGCGAAGCAATCCAGAGTGTTTCCACGGGAGCAGTCTGGATTGCTTCGTCGCAAGGGCTCCTCGCAATGACGGTGGCGAGAGGGGAGCGCTTCGACGGGCGCTTCGGCTGCTGCGGGCGAATTGCTGGGATTGCGCGAGGTGTCGCCACAATCTCCGTCATTGCGAGCGCAGCGAAACAATCCAGAATCTTTCCGCGGAGGCAGTCTGGATTGCTTCGTCGCAGAGCTCCTCGCAATGTCGGCGGAGAGAGCGTCGTCGGCTGGGTTCGCCTTGACGATGTGCCGTGAGCCGAATGTCGCTACGACAGCCGCATGTCCAGCAGCCGCCGCCCTTCGCCCTTCAGCAGCTTCTTCACCGCGCTCGAGGCCACGACCTCGCCGTCATTGGCGTAGGCTTCGTGGTTCTTCTCGATGTCGTCGAGGCGGTAGAGATAGTTGACCATCACGCCGGCGGACTCGCGCACCCCCTTGGGCGAGAGATCGCCTAACCAATTGATGCGCTCGAGGCGGGCGCCGTTGCCGAGATGGAAGCGCGCGACGGAATCGATCAGCTTGCCTTTCGGCGTGCGTGCCTTGAGGAAGTAGTGCGCCGCGAGGGGTTCGATCACGCCACGTAGCAGTGTCGTGGTCTCGGGGTTCTCGAACCATTTGGGATCGTCGAGGCGCTTCAGGATCTCGCGGTCCTCGTCCGACAGCGGCAAATCCTTGTCCTGCTTCACCCATGGCATGAAGCCCGGCACCGGCGACAGCGTCACGAAATTGTCGAGCTTGGGCAATTCACGGCGCAGCTCCTCCACCACCTGCTTGATCAGGAAGCTGCCGAAAGAGATGCCGCCGAGACCGCGCTGGGTGTTGGAGATCGAGTAGAACACGGCGGTGCGGGCGCGCTCGATCGGGACGGAGGGGCGGTCGACCGCGAGCAGCGGCGCGATCGCGCCGGGGATCGTCTCCGTCAGCGCCACCTCGACGAAGATCAGGGGCTCGTCGACCATCGCGGGATGGAAGAAGGCGTAGCAGCGGCGGTCGACCGGATCGATGCGGCGGCGCAGATCGTCCCAGTCGCTGATCTCGTGTACGGCCTCATAACGGATGATCTTTTCGAGGATGTTGGCCGGGGTCGACCAGTCGATCCTGCGCAGCACGAGAAACCCCCTGTTGAACCATGACGAGAGAAGATGCGAGACGTCGCGATCGAGTGCGGCGAGATCGGCGTGCCCGTTCATCATGTCGAGCAGGTCGGCGCGCATCTTGACGAGATCGCCGGTGCCGCCGGGTGCGCGGTTGAGGCGGCGGATCAGCTCCTGGCGGCGCGGCTCGGAGGCGAAATGAAGCGCGCTGGCATCCTCGTCGGCCGGCTTGGCGCGCCATGTCTCGATCGCCTTGGACAGGCGTTCCCGATCCGGACCGAAATCGCGCACCAGTGCTTCGAAAAAGGCGCGACGTCCCGCCGCATCCAAATCCTGGTAGATGTCGAGCACCTCACGCGCCATGGCGGTGCCCGACGCTTCGCCCCGACCCGACAGCAGCGCGCCGCAGAGCTCGATCAATCCATCGGCGTCCGGCTTGGTGTCGGCAGAATCCCCGCGGCGAAGCAGCGTGCGGCCACGCTCGGAGATGGTGGTGAGCAGGTCGGAGAAGAAAGCGTTGGCCATCGGGGCTTTCGTGTCAGGTTTGTGCGGTGCGGGAATCTTACACGGGATTTGGGCGGAAGCCGATCACAATCAAGCGGGGGATTTTGGCAAGTTTAGCGGGGGCGGGCGGTTCGAAAACCCAAAGAAAGCTGTCATGCCCCGGCTTGACCGGGGCATCCAGTACGCCGCGGCTTTTCGGTTCTAGCCGCGCCGTCCCAGAGTACTGGATCGCCCGGTCAAGCCGGGCGATGACACGGAGTGTGTGGCAAACTCCGTCGGCGTCCGTCCCGTCACCTGACGGAACGCGGCCGAAAACGCCGGCACGCTGGCATAGCCGAGCTGGGTCGCGAGCTGCTTCACCGATACATTGGCATCCGTCGACAGCCGCTGGATCGCCGCCGCGATTCTTGCGCGCTGGCACCAGCTCTTGAAGCTCAGCTGCGTCTCTGTCGAAAACAGCCGCGACAGCGTGCGCGCGGAGGTTCCGACCTCGCGCGCCAGCGCGTCGATGTCGTGCAGGCCGGTGGGATCGTCGAGTACGATCATGGCCGCGCGCCGGCAGCGCGGCTCGTGTGGCAGCGGCACGAAGGTCGCGGAATCCTCAGCCTGGACCAGCTCCAGCATCACCAGGCGAACCAGCAGATCGGTCCGCTCCTCGGTATTGTGGGCGTCGAACAGCGCGAGGATCGCCTGGTTCAGCAGCGGCGACACCCGCACCACGAATTCCCTGGTCAGTCCCTCATGGCGCTGCTCGCGCTTCAGCCAGGCGAGGTCGAAATACAGCGTGCGCATCTCGATGTCGGCGAGCAGATCGATGGCGTGCTGGAGCCCGGCGGGGACCCAGACCGCGCGGTCCGGCGGCACCAGCCAGCGCCCCCCGGGCGTCGTCACCTGCATGGTGCCCCTGGCGGCATAGATCAGCTGTGCCTCGCGGTGCATATGCGGATCGATCCGCATGCCCTTGGGGTAGTCGCGCGCGACCAGATGCACGCCCGCGGGCGAGCGATGATTGCTCCGGACCGCCCGGAGGATTGGCGTCTCGACGACAGTCATTGGCGGCATCCCGTCACTCGCCCGACATATAACTCATTTCGGAGCAGGAGAGGATTCGGAATGAACAGCCCCGGCCGGGTGATCAGTTTCGTCAACGCGGGCCATTTCATCGACCATTACGCGATGCTGATTTTCGCCGCCGCGGTGATCATCATGGGACCGGCGCTCGGTATGGCCTATTCGGAACTCTTGCCTTATGCGACGCCGGGCTTCGTCGCCTTTGGCGCGGGCTCGCTGCTCACCGGCTGGCTCGGGGACCGCTGGAGCCGCCGCCACATGATGCTGATCTTCTTCGTCGGCATCGGCGCCTCCATGATCTCGGTCGGGTTCGTGCAGACGCAGGCGCAGCTCGGCGCGGCGCTGTTCGCGATCGGCATTTTTGCCTCGATTTATCATCCCGTCGGCACCGCAATGATCGTCTCCTACGCCGACAGGCTCGGCCGCGAGATGGGCATCAACGGCGTCTGGGGCAATCTCGGCGTCGCATCATCGGCGCTGGTCACAGGCGTGATCGGCCAATATCTCGGCTGGCGCTTCGCCTTCATCGTACCCGGCATCGTCACCATCCTGATCGGCATCGCCTTTGCGATGATGGTCGTGCACGAGGACCGCAAGGGCTCGAAGCAGGCGGCAGCGCAGGCGCGGGTCGCCAAGCAGGACATGTGGCGCGTGATCCTGTCGCTGCTGATCGTCGTGATCGCGATTTCCACCACGTTCAACGCCGTCACCGTGGCGCTGCCAAAGCTGTTCGCGGAGCGGCTTGCCGATCTCACCAAAAGCCCGGCGCTGCTTGGTGTTATTGCCGCCTGCGTCTACGTGTTCGGCGCGATGACGCAATACACGATCGGCCGGCTGCTCGACCGCTATTCGCTGAAGACGGTGGCGCTGCCGCTGTCCTTCATGCTGGCGCCGTTCCTGTATCTGGCCGCGAGCCTGTCCAATTTGCCGCTGATCCTGGTCTCGATCGGCATCGTCATGGGCGCGTTCGGGCAGGTCACGGTCAACGACGCCATGGTCGGCAAATACACCAGCGAGGAATGGCGCTCGCGCGCCTATGCCGTGCGCTACTTCATCGGCTTCACCGCGGCCGGCGCCTCGGTCGGCCTGGTCGCCTGGCTCTACGAGCAGGGCGGCTTCGTCACCATGCTGCATGCCTTCGCCGCACTCTGCCTGCTCGCGATCGCAGCCGCGATCATTCTCCCGCGCGAGATCAGGACACCGCAGGCGGTGTGAGGGATCGGCGTGAGGCGCGCGGCTCTCTCCACGTCGTGAATTAGCGCCTAGCGAAGCAATACAGAATATTTAAGCGGCGGCCGGGTGGTTTTGTTGGCGGGGGGCGCCATGACGGGGGATGAGGAGGCACCCTGCGCAGACCACTCATGATGCCATCATGCCAGTGTTTTGCCCGACGGAGCAAGTGATTTTCGGCAAAGACGAAATTTGAGTTTCGCAGAGACAAAATTTTTCTTCAGTCTTTTCAACCTCATCCCTACTGTGCATGGGGTTGTTTTCGCGTTTTTTGGTGTTGTCCCCTTACCCGGCCGCGAACTCAAGGAACTCCGGTTGCCTGCCGCGGGTTCTATCCCCGTCATCCCGGCACCTCGCCGGACCAGACGAAGGGGGAAGAATCCTGCATGCAGTGGAGCCTGCTCCGAACGGTCGGCCTTGCCCCCGCGGCGCTTGTCCTCACCACAATTGCGGCCAGTGCCGAGGGCGGCAAATCGGCCGGTCCGTCCGAATTCCTGCTGGTGGCGCAGATCGTGCTGTTGATCGCGGTCGGCCGCGGTCTCGGCGAGATCATGCAGCGCCTCGGCCAGCCCTCGGTGATCGGCGAATTGCTCGCCGGCATCCTGCTCGGGCCGTCGCTGTTCGGTTGGGTCTGGCCTGACGCGCAGCACGCGATCTTCCCCAAGACGCCCGAGCAAAAAGCGATGATCGACGGCATCGCCCAGTTCGGCATCCTGCTGCTGTTGCTGCTGACCGGCATGGAGACCGACCTCAAGCTGGTCAGGAAGGTCGGCAAGGCCGCGATCGCGATCTCGATCGCCGGCATCCTCGTGCCCTTCGCCTGCGGCTTCGCGCTCGGCGAGTTCCTGCCGGACACGCTGTTGCCGAATCCCCAAGCCCGCCTGGTTGCGTCGCTGTTCATGGGCACGGCGCTGTCGATCTCCTCGGTGAAGATCGTCGCAGTGGTCGTCCGCGAGATGAACTTCATGCGCCGCAATGTCGGCCAGATCATCGTCGCCACCGCCGTCATCGACGACACCATCGGCTGGATCATCATCGCGGTCATCTTCAGCCTGGCCTCGCAGGGGGCGTTGGATATCGCCTCGGTGGCGAAAGCCGTGCTGGGCACGCTCGCCTTCCTCGCCATCAGCTTCACCATCGGCCGCCGCCTCGCGTTCCAGCTCATCCGCTGGGCCAACGACAATCTCGTCAGCACCGCGCCGGTCATCACGGTGATCCTGCTGATGATGTGCGCCATGGCGCTGATCACGCATCTGATCGGCGTTCACACCGTGCTCGGCGCCTTTGTCGCCGGCATTCTGGTCGGCGAGTCCCCGATCCTGACGCGGCAGATCGACGAGCGCCTGCGCGGGTTGATATCCAGCTTCTTCATGCCGGTGTTCTTCGGTCTGGCCGGCTTGAGCGCCGACCTCACGGTGCTGCGCGATCCCCATCTGCTGATGCTCACCGGCCTGCTGGTCGTGATCGCCAGTGTCGGCAAGTTCGGCGGCGCCTTCGTCGGCGGAACCGTGGGCGGGCTGAACACACGGGAGTCGCTGGCGCTCGCAAGCGGGATGAACGCGCGCGGCTCGACCGAGGTGATCATCGCCACCATCGGTCTTTCGATCGGCGTGCTCAGCCAGAACCTGTTCACGATGATCGTGACCATGGCGATCGTGACCACGATGGCGATGCCGCCGATGCTGCGTGCGGCGCTGGCGAAGCTGCCGATGAACGAGGAGGAGCAAGAGCGCCTGGAGCGCGAAGAGTTCGAGAAGCGCGGCTTCGTCGCCAATCTCGAACGTCCCTTGCTGGCAGTAGACGAAAGTGTCAACGCCACCTTCGCCGCCCACATTGCCGGCCTGATCGCCGGCATGCGCGGTCTGCCGATCACGGTGCTGCACATCGGCAAGCGCGCCAAGGATCAGGAGAAGGGACGCGACGAGGAGGAGAGCCCCGAAGCCGTGGTGAAGAAGGCCGCCGAGACCGTCTCCGCCCATGGCGATGGCGACGCCGGCAGCGTCGATGTCGTCACCCGGGCAAAGCGTGCGGAGCTCGGCGAGGCCATCGCCGACGAAGCGCGCAAGGGCTTCGATCTCCTGGTCATCGGCGTCGACAAGGTTGCTGCCGCCAAGGATCGCTTCGATAGGAAGATCGAGGACATCGCAGCGAAGTTCGAAGGACCGCTCGCGATCGTGGCGGCCAAGGGCAAGCACCTAAAGCAGCCGGTGCCCGAGGCGCTCAACATCCTCGTTCCGGTCTCCGGCAGCGGCGTCTCCAAGCGCGGCGCGGAGGTCGCGGTCGCGCTGGCGCAGGCGGGATCAGGCTCGCTCCGGGTGATCTATGTCGCGACGACGCGCGACAAGGGCGCGCAACGCGGGGCCTCTCGGGGTCTGAGTCACGAGGCCGGCATCCTGAAGGACGCCAGCGATCTTGCCGCCCGCTACGAGGTCGACATCACCACGACCTTGCGCGCGAACCGGGCGCCGGAAGCGGCGATCCTGCGCGAGATCGAGACCACTGACGTCGATCTCGTGGTGATGGGCGTCGATCGCATCCAGGCCGATCACCTCTCCTTCGGTGGCGTCGCCGACGCCGTGCTCAGGCAGGCAAAAGTCTCGGTGCTTCTGGTCTCAAGCGGCGAGGCGCGGCAGGTGGCTGCGGAGCAAGCCTAGGACTTCACCTCGGCCACTGCCACCGCCTTCGGAATCTTCTTCGACGCACGCCAATTCTCGAACCGCTGCACCACCACGAAGAACGCCGGCACGAACAGCACCGCAAGGCAGGTCGAGGCCAGCATGCCCGAGAACACCGTGATGCCGATCGACTTCCGCGCGCTGGCGCCGGCGCCGGTCGCGATCACCAGCGGCACCACCCCGAGGATGAAGGCGAACGACGTCATCAAGATCGGGCGGAAGCGGGCGCGCGCAGCTTCGATCGCGGATTCCAGCACCGGCTTGCCATCGCGGCCGTGCAGCTCGAGCCCGACCTCGACGATCAGGATGGCGTTCTTGGCCGACAGCGCGATCAGCAGGATCAGGCCGATCTGGCAATAGAGGTTGTTGTCGATCTTCAGGGCATTGAGGATCAGCATGGGGCCGAGCAACGACAGCGGCACCGCCAGGATCACCGAGATCGGCGCGTACCAGCTCTCGTACTGGCCGGCGAGCACGAGATAGACCAGCAGCATGGCGAGCCCGAACACCCAGTAGATCTGGTTGGAGACGGCCTTCTCCTGATAGGACATCGCGGTCCATTCGTAGCCGGTGCCCGGCGGCAGCGTCTTGTCCGCGATCTCCTCCATCAGCTTCAGCGACTGGCCGGAGGAGTAGCCCTGCGCGGGGAGGCCGATGACGGTTGAGGACGGATAGAGATTGTAGAGGCTGATCAGCGACGGACCGGTGGCCGGCGTGATCGTGGCGACCGTGCCGATCGGGATCATGTCGCCGTTCGAGTTGCGCACCATCATGTTGGCGATGTCGCGCTCGGTGACGCGGAAGGCCGGATCGGCTTGCGTGTAGACCTGGAACACGCGGCCGAACTTGTTGAACTGGTTGACATAGGACGAGCCGAGATAGGTCGACAGCGCCGCGAACACTTGGTCCGTCGTGACATGCAGCGTCTGGGTCTTGATGCGGTCGATTTCGACGTTGAATTGCGGCACCGAAGAGCGGAACGAGGACTGGACGCGCTGCAGCGCGCTCTGGCTCTGGCCATTGCTGACCATCGCGCCCGTGATGGCCTGGAGCTTGGCGAAATCGCTGTTGCCGTCGCGCAGCTCGACCTGCATCGAGAAGCCGGCCGCGTTGCCGATGCCCTGGATCGGCGGCGGCGGCAGCACCAGCGTGCGCGCCTCCATGATGACCGCGAGCTTGTCGTTCAGCCCGTAGACCAGCGAGCGCAGATCCTCGCCCGGTCCTTTGCGCGCGTCCCAGTCCTTCAGGATGATGTAGGCGACGCCGGCGTTGGCAAGGCTGGCGCTGTTGTCGAGCGCGGAGATGCCGGCGATGGTGATGACCTGCTGGACTCCGGGCGTGTCCTTGATCAGCTCGCTCGCTCTGTCGAGCACCTTCTGGGTCCGCTCCAGCGCGGCACCGTCAGGGAGTTGCACGGCGGCGATCAGATAGCCCTGGTCCTCGATCGGCAGGAAGCCGGTCGGCACGCGGGACAGGCCATAGCCGCCGATCACGATCAGCACCAGTGCGATCGCGACCGAGATCGTGCTGTTCCTGCACAGCACGCCGATCAGTCGGATGTAGCCGCGCTCGACGCGGTTATAGACCGCGTTGAAGCCGCGATAAAAGAAGTTGCGCTGCTCGGGCGGCACTGTCGGCCGCAGCCAGAGCGCACATTGCGTCGGCTTCAGCGTCGCCGCGTTGATGGCGGACAGAAGCGCGGTCGCCGCGATCACCAGCGCGAATTGCGAATAGATGCGGCCGGTGAGCCCGGCGAGGAACGACGCCGGCAAAAACACCGAGATCAACACCAGCGTGATGCCGACGATCGGCGCGAACAACTGGTCCATTGCTTTGATCGCGGCGTCGTGGCCGTTCATGCCCTGCTCGATGTTGTGGGCCGCGCCTTCCACCACGACGATGGCGTCGTCGACGACGATGCCGATCGCGAGGACGATCGCGAACAGCGTCGACATGTTGATGGTGAAGCCGAGCGCCGCCATGGCGGCGAAGGCGCCGATGATGGTCACCGGCACAGTGGTCGCCGGCACCAGCATCGCGCGCCAGTCCTGCAGGAACACCAGGATGACGACCAGCACCAGCAGGCCGGCCTCGATCAGCGTCATGTAGACCTCGTGCACCGAGGCCTGCACGAATTTGGTGGTGTCGAACGGCGTGTCGTACTTCATGCCCTGCGGGAACGCCTTCGCAAGCTCCGCCATCTTCTTCTCGACGGCCTGTTCGACCTGGAGCGCGTTGGCGCCCGGCGACTGGAACACGCCGATGCCGGTGGCCGGCTGCTTGTTTAGCGAGAAGATCTGGCTGTAGGTCTGCGCGCCGAGCTCAACCCAGCCGACGTCGCGCACCCGCGTGACGTCGCCGCTGGTGCCCGATTTGACGATGATGTTCTCGAACTCGGTGGTGTCGTCGAGCCGGCCGTTGACGTTGAGTGTGTACTGAAACGCCTGGCCCGGCGGCGTCGGCGGCGCACCGACCTGGCCGGCCGAGACCTGCTGGCTCTGCTGCTGGATCGCCTGGATGACGTCCTGCGGCACCAGGCCACGGACCTGCAGCTTGTTCGGATCGAGCCACACCCGCATCGAATACTGACCGGCGCCGAACACGGTGACGTTGCCGACGCCAGGCAGGCGCGAGAGTTCGTCGCGGAGGTTGATGGTGGCGTAGTTGCTCAAATAAAGGCTGTCGAACGTCTTGTCGGGCGAGGTCAGCGTCACGAATAGCAGGATCGAGGTCGATTTCTTCTGGACAGTGATGCCCTGGTTCTGCACGGACTGGGGCAGTTGCGACAGCGCGCTGGAGACGCGGTTCTGCACCAGCACCTGCGCGAAGTTGAGGTCGGTGCCGATCTTGAACGTCACGGTCAACGTATAGGTGCCGTCGGAGCCGCTGTAGGACTGCATATAGAGCATGTCCTCGACGCCGTTGACCTGCTGCTCGATCGGCAGTGCCACGGTGTCGATCACGGTCTTGGCGCTGGCGCCGGGATAGCGGGTCGTGACCTGCACCGTCGGCGGCACCACGTCGGGATATTGCGCGATCGCGAGGTTGAACAGCGCGACGCCGCCGATCAGGATCATCAACAGCGCGATGACGTTCGAGAGGACCGGCCGCTCGATGAAGAATTTTGAGATCATGGCAGGCGCTCCTACTTACTTGGCAGACGCCTGCGGCTGCTCGATCTTCGTCACCTGCGGATCGATCTTCTGGCCCGGAATCACCCGCAGCAGTCCTGCGGTCACCAAGCGGTCCTCCGGCTTCAAGCCGCTTTCGATGACGCGCAGGCCGTTGTCGACGGGACCGATCTGCACCTTGCGCTGCTCGACGACGTTGTCGCCGTTGACGACGAGGAGATAGCGGCCACCCTGGTCGCTGCCGAGCGCGGTGTCGGGAACGAGGAGGGCGTTCTTCTCCTGGGTGAAGGGCACGCGGACGCGGACGAAATAGCCGGGCAGCAGCACCCGCTTGTCGTTCGGGACGAGACCGCGTACCGCGAGCGTGCCGGTCGACTGGGTGAGGGTCGGGGCGACATAGTCGAGCTTGCCCTCGTGCGGATAGCCGGCCTCGGTCTGCAGGCCGACTTGAATCGGAAATTGCTTCATGTCGGCGGCGGTGAGCCCCCGGCGGGAGGCCTCGGCACGGATGCGCAGCACGTCCTGCTCGTTGACGGTGAAATTCACATAGATCGGGTCCATCGCGACGATGGAGGCGAGTTGAGTCGGGGAGGAGACCCCGACGAGCTCGCCGATCGAGACCATATGCGCGCTGACGACGCCGTCGAATGGTGCGCTCACCTTGGTGTAGCCGTAGTTGACTTCGGCGAGGCGGGTGTTGGCCTGGGCCTGCTGGAGGTTGGCCTGTGCGTTGTCGCGGTTCGAAGTCGAGCTGTCCAAAGTCGCTTGCGAGACCGCTTGCCGCTGCACGAGATCGCTCTGCCGCTTGAAGTCGGCTTCCGCCTGCCGGAGCGAGGCCTGCGCGCCGGCCTCGGCCGCCTGCGCCTGGTCGAGCTTGAGCTTGTAGGTTTCGGGCTCGATCGTGAAAAGCTGGGTGCCCTGCTTGACGAACGCGCCGTCCTGGTAGTCGATCGATTGCAGGAATCCCTGCACGCGCGCGACGAGATCGACATTCTTGACCGGCGCGGTGTTGCCGGTGGCCTCGACATACCGCGTCACCGGGCGCTGTACGGGCGTAGCCACGTCCACCTTGGGCGGGGGCGGGGCGACGAAACTGTTCTTGTCCTCGCAGCCGGTGAGTGCGGCCACGGCCACCGCGGCGGCCAGTGCCCGCCCGACATGTCTCCACGCTCCGTTGCTTCGAGCGGGAGATGCGGGATTCGCGCAGGTCATTCGGTGGCCCCCGGTTGCTGTCTGTCGGGGCGGGAGGCTATCAACAAATGCCCGGACGTGGAACACCATAGCCATGGCAGTCGTCGGCGTTGCACTGCAGACTGCGCTGTGGCCTTTGGCAGTTTTGCCATCACAAACCGCTTTTCATCGCGCGCACGATCGACCAGAATTATATCACAGGCTGAGCGACGGCGCGCGAAGCGGTCGGGACAAAAAAGAGAAGAATAAAAGAAGAAAAGGTCGGGAGATCATGACATGCCCACGCCTCTCCAGTCGGTGCTTAAATCGGTCCTTGCCGGCCTCGTTCTCGCCGCGGCGGTTGCCATGCCCGCGCTAGCCGATGGCCTGAAGGACGAGATCGCGCCGACCGGCAGGCTGCGGGTCGCGATCGCGATCAGCCCGGCGGGCGGCGCGTTCTGGTCCACCAAAACCGAAGCCGGCTATGCCGGCGTTCCGGTCGATCTCGGCAAGGAGATGGCCGCCCAGCTCGGCGTGCCCGTCGAATATGTCGTGCACCAGAATTCCGGCCAGATCACCGATGCCGCATCGAAAGGCACTCTTGAAAAAGGTGCTTGGGACGTCACCTGGCTCCCCAAGGATCCCGAGCGCGAGAGCAGGATGACGTTCGGTCCGATCTACGAGGTCGCGGATGCCACCTACATCGTCAAATCAGGCTCGAACGTCACCAATTTCGCCACGCTCGACCAGGTGGGCATCAAGGTCGCGGCCGTCAACGCCACCACCACCATGCGCGGCGCGGTTGCCCATCTGAAGAATGCGAAGGTCACGGGCTACCAGACCTATGACGAAATCTTCGGCCTCCTGAAGAGCGGCGAGATCGACGCCTTCGCGCTGTCGCGCGACCAGCTCAACAAGATGGCGCAGAAGATTCCGGGCACGCGAGTGCTCGACGAGACCTTCAAGAAGACCGTCACCGCGGTCGCCGTCCCGCTCGGCCATCCCCAAGCGCTGACCTTCGTCGCCAAGTTCATGAACGAGGCGGTGACGAACGGCACCTTGCGCAAGGCGTATGACAGCAATGGCCTGAAGGACACGCCGATAAGGACAGAGTAGCGGCGGCAGCGCCTCCATGACAAGAGAGATTGAGATTCGCGCCTTTGCACCGCCTGATGCTGCTGCCGTGCGCGAGCTGTTCGTCCGGGTGAATCGTCTATTGGCACCAGCGCATATGGCGGAGGCGTTTGAACGCTATATCGTCCACTCTCTCGCCGAAGAGATCGATCGGCTCGCGGATTACTATGCAAGCCGGAACGGCGGTTTCTGGGTCGCCGTTGCCGACGACGAGATCGTCGGCATGTTCGGTCTGGAGGCCTCAGGCGAGCATGCGATGGAGCTGCGGCGCATGTACGTCGCTCCCGGCCTGCGCCGCCAGGGAATTGCGCGAAAGATGCTGGCGTTCGCGGAGGATGAATGCCGTCGGCGAAATCGGCAGCAACTGCAACTCAGTACGTCGGAGCTTCAGCAGGACGCGCTGGCGCTGTATCGAAACTCTGGATACCGAAGCGAGCGCGAAGAGATTGCCGATGCCGCCAGCAACAAGACCGTGGGTGGTGGCATTCGTCGCTATCATTTCACCAAGCGGCTTTGACAGCCCTCCGCCAAAATGCGCGCCTTCAGGGCGGTTGCGCTGATAGTCAGCGGCTCGTGATCGCGGAGGCGATGGTTGCGATGGCACGCTATCAGGTGCAACGGACGAAGCCGACATCATCACCTTCCTGAAGATGCTGACGGACGGCTACAAGCCGGAGGACTAGTGCGCATCCAGTAGGGGTGTAATCCTCAGCGCGGCTTGATCTCCGCATACTTCGCCATCGCCTTCTCGAATTTCCGCTTGAACAGCCACATTGCGCCAAGGATCTCGCGGAAGCTTGCCGAGGTGCGCGCCCGGTCGGCCTGTCCGAATGCGAAGATGCTGTTGTTGCGCAGGTGCTTCATGATCGTCGGACTGGACACCCTGTAGTTCAGGAGATCGCCGGACTTGAGCGCCGACCGTGTCGGCGTAGGAATGATCTGGATCAGCTCGAACAGCTTCATCTGCTCGATCCGGTCGGGCAGCGTCTTCACGATTCCTGGGATCTCCCGGAAAACATCCGCATGCGAGTTCATCAGGCCATCGCGTACGTTGGTCCAGTGATTGAAGCGATGATCGGTACCGCTGGCCCGCGCCTCCTCCTTGTCGTCGCGCGCACTCAACCCGGGATCGGCCGCCGCGATCTCGCCCTTGATGGCTTCCCACTTCCTGCGGCCGTTGCGGTCCTCGGACGGGCCGGTCTGGAAGCTGCCCATATAGGTGTTCGAGCGTCCGTTGCGGACGTTCTGCTTGCCGTTGGTTTCGGCGAAGAACAGCCCGAGGCTGATCCGGCCCGCGGCCTCGGCGTGGTCAGGCGCCAGCCCCTTCGCGCGTGCGATCGCGACCGCGAGATCGACCACGTCCTTGAACGGCGTCGCCGAGTTCTGCGCGCCCGCCGGCGGCGCTTCCATGATGTCGAACAGTATTGAGTATTCGTCGATCAACGGTTCGATATCGGCGTCGAAATAGGCTGGAGGAATTTCGAATTTGTTGGGCCTGCCGATCCGGGACGGCATGGCGTCGGTGAGATCCTTGTAAGCACTGATCACGGCGACGCGTGCCAGATACAGCGCTTGGCCCGGCAGGTTCGGCAGCGGCTGCTTCGCCTCGATCTGGCGCCGCCGCTCGGCCAGGATTGCCTTGAAATCGCCGAGCGCACGCTCGTAGGTCGCAACCGCTTCCGCTTGCCTGGCCGTGAGCGTTTGCGCCTGGCTCGGAACGAACGTCGTAAGGAGCAGTCCAAGCGCCGCGATGATGGCGAGGAGTTGACGTCGTGCAGTCATGGCCGGTTCCCCCAACGATTCGTCGGTCGGGGGATCGTAGCCTAGTCGTTGGCTTCGGGCGGCAGGAAGTCGACCTCGTGCAGCGCCGAGATGCGCACGACCTCGGCCGGGTCGGTCAGGTCATGGAGCTGATTGAACAGCGCCTCCAGCTTCTGCATCGGCGAGACCCAGAACAACGCGCGGGCCGGTTTGTCGGATTTGTTGAAATAGCCGTGCGGGATGCCGCGCGGCAGGCGCACGAGATCGCCGGCATGGGCCTTGACCCATTTGCCGTCGAGCTTGAGGTCGAGCGTGCCTTCCTGCACCAGGATGAATTCGTCCTGGGTCGGATGGATGTGCACCGGCACGAACTGGCCAGGATCGCTGTTGGTCTCGAACGCGAAAGTGGACTCGGTGACGGCCTTCGGGAAGTAGACCTGGCCGAGGATGTTCCAGGTCTTGCCGCCATAGCCCGTACCGTTCGCGGTGATGCCCTTTTCGAGTGCAGTCATGGCTCGCCTCCAATGGGATTGTAACCGAGACGGAGTGTTGCGCAGCAGCCATGCGCTGTCCATGCGCAAGACGCGCCCTACCGCCTGTCGCGTTCAGCGGCCTGCCTGCGCAGAAAGCCTTCGAGATCGGCCTGCACGGAATAGGGCGTCGGGATCGGATCGCCCGCGTCGTCGACGGCGGTGTCGAGAGAGCGGCGCAGCATGCGCGCGAGCTCGGCCTTGCGGTAGGGCTTTGTCAGAAGCGGCGCGCCCTTGGTGGCGCGTCCCTGCGCATGCGGGGCGTCGTAGGCGTAGCCCGACGTGAATAGCACCCGCAGCGAGGGGCGCGCAGCCACCATCTCGTCGGCGAGCTCTCGTCCATTCAAGCTGCCGGCCATCACGATGTCGGTGAAAAGCAGGTCGAAGGGCGTTCCTTCGGCGGCGATGGCGAGCGCCTCGGCCGCATTGGCGGCCGGGATGACCTTGTAGCCGAGGCTTTCGAGCTGGACCGTGACGTACTGGCGGACGTCGCGGTCGTCCTCGACACAAAGAATGGTTTCCGTCCCACCCACGACCTTGCGCTCGTCATAGCCGGCGGGGCGAAGCGTGCTCGCCTCCGCCTTCGGCAGGTAGATCGTGAAAGTCGTGCCGCGTCCTTCCTCGGAAGCGACCTTGATGCCGCCGCCGGACTGCTTGATGAATCCGAACACCATGCTGAGCCCGAGCCCCGTGCCCTTGCCGACGTCCTTGGTCGAGAAGAAGGGATCGAAGATTCGCTCCAGAATGGCCGGCGGAATGCCGGTGCCGGTGTCGGCGATCTCGATCTCGACATAGTCGCCGGCATAGCCGGCCCCGACCGCCACCGCCTCGCGGACGCCGAACACGACGTTGCGCGTCGTCAACGTCAGTCTGCCGCCATCCAGCATCGCGTCGCGGGCGTTGATTGCGAGGTTGAGAAGCGCCGAGCTCAATTGGCCGCGATCGACCAGGGCGAGCCAGACGTTGCCGTCGAGCCGGGTCACGATCTCGATCTTCTTGTCGAAGGTTGCCAGCAGCAGCTTTGCGAGCTCTTCGAGCAGTTCGTTGATGTCGCTCTCGGCCGGCTTGAGCGCCTGCTTGCGGGCAAAGGACAACAGGCTCGACGTCAGCGCGGCGCCGCGGTCGGCGGCGTCGCTGATCAGCTTGGTGATGGTGGCGAGCGGCGGATTGTCCTTCACTGCGTCGGCGAGGATCTCGATCGTGCCCGTGATCACGGTGAGCATGTTGTTGAATTCGTGCGCGATGCCGCCGGTGAGCTGGCCGACAGCCTCCATCTTCTGGGCCTGGATCAGCTGCTCCTCGGCGGCGCGCTTCCGCGTGACGTCCTTGACGAAATTGTTGATGAGGGTGCGTCCCCCGAGGTGGAGCGCCGTGCTGGACGCCTCGATCAGGATGTCATCGCCGTTTCGGTGCAGCAGGGTCGCTTCGAACCGGATGCCGATCGGCGTATCCGACAATTCCGGCAGCAGCCGCATCATGCGTTGCCTGAAGCCGTCGCGCAGCGGCTCGGCGATGAGGAGGTTGACGACGTCGGTGCCGAGCGCCTCCTTGCGCGTCCATCCGGTCAGGGCCTCGGCCTGAATGCTCCATTCCAGCACGATGCCGTTCTGGTCGGTCTGGACGAAGGCATCGAGCGCGGTCTTGATGACGGCTTGCGTCAGCTGTGCGCTGGCCCGCGCCTGCTCGGTCAGTTGCGCGGCGGCGCGTTTGTCCTGCGCCGTTTCGATCGCGCGCGTGCACAGACGAGCCAGCAGGGCCGCAATGGCGCCGCTTGCGAGCAGCGCGACGATCTGGGCAATGCCGAACCCGGTGCCGATCGCGGCATAGGAGACGAGGAGAGCCGCCGCGGTCACGATGACCTGCGCGGCCATCGCGAGTGTCAGAAGCCCCCTGAGTTTCATGGTCTCACACCAACGCGTCAGTCGCAGACCCTCGTGTCCGCCCTGTCAATGACCGGCTCCACCTGAGCTACAGATGTGAGCTACAGATTCCGCGCGGCGGCGTCGAGGGGCAATTTGCGGTGGTACCGGGTAGGCCGGCGCTTCAACCTGCCGGCGAATCGGTCTGGCGCAGCGTCGTCACCCAGATCACGCGTGCCGTCTGCTGGGTCGGGTTGTCGAACATGTGCGGCACGATGCTCGGAAAGCGAAAGCTGTCGCCGGCCTCGAGCAGATGGGCCTGGTTGTCGAGCCACAGCCGCAGGCTGCCCGAGAGGATATAGCCCGCCTTCTCGCCGGTGTGCTGCAGGAAGTCGGTGCCGGACGAGGCGCCGGGATTGAGCGTGAGCTCGTAGAGTTCGAGCTGGCCTTTGTCTGCCGGCGTCAACGCTTCCTTGACGACGCCGCTGGCGGTGAGCCGCAGCAGGCGCCGGCTGTTCTTGCGCACGATGTAGCGCTGCACGTCGGCGGGATCGGTGGTCTCGAAGAAATAGGAGATCGGAACGTCGAGCGCGATGCTGAGCAGGCGCAACGTGCGGATCGACGGCATGGCACGCGCGCGTTCGAGCTGGCTGATCATGCCGTTGGAGAGGCCGGTCTTGTTGGCGACGTCCTGGATCGACAGGCCCGCACGCTGGCGCAGCAGCCGCACGGTCTCGCCGAGGCGCTGGTCGACCGCATCGTCGGCCTCGATCGCCGGTGCATCCTTCGGATCGTTGATCTCGCCGCGACCATCCATGTCGCTCTCCCATACATCATCTCAGCCCCGGACAATGGCGGTCTGGAGCTTCAGTCGGAGTGAAAAGGTCGCGCATCCTACCAATCCGATTGACAGCTGTATTTAGTCGTGATGAACTTTTGATAGAAAAATTTAGAAGCACTAAAGCCCACTCCTGTCCTTTTGCCGGGGATCTCGGGGGCGCGGGAGACGGTGCCGCGTGCGAAAACGGAGAGTGGTCATGGCGGACGACACCGGGAAGTTCGGCGTTGGGGCACTGCATCTCGGCAATCCGAACCGCCGTCAGATCTTTCAGCTCGGCGCGGGCGCCGCGGCGGGATGGACGCTTTCGGGCCACGCGTTTGCGCAGACCGAACGCCCGACCAATCCGCCGGACAAGCCGCGCGGGCAGGTGATCGCGGCGCTGTCGCAGGAGCCGACGGTCTTTCATCCCCTGATGCCGGGCATCGAAGTCGATCAGGGCATCTGGTGGCAGGTGTTCTCGCCGCTCTGGTTCATCGATCCCGACGGCAAGTTCGTTCCCGACCTCGCCCGCGAAGTCCCGACCATCGAGAATGGCGGCCTGTCGGCCGACGGCCTGACCTGGAAGATCAAGCTCCGCAGCGACGTGAAATGGCACGACGGCACGGCGTTCACGGCCGAGGACGTGAAGTTCTCGCTCGAGCTGATCAACAATCCCGATTTCCGCGCGCGCAGCCGCGTCGGCCATAGTCTCGTGAAGGACATCAAGGTCGTCGCGCCCGACGAGGTTCACTGGCGCATGGAAGCTCCCTATTCGCCCTACATGTCGATCCTGGGATCGCTGACCTTCATCGTGCCCAAGCACATCCTGGAGAAGGTGACAGATCCGAACGCCTCGCCGTTCCACAATGCGCCCGTCGGTACCGGACCGTTTCGCTGGGGCGAGCGCGTGCCCGGCGACCACATTCAGCTGAATGCCCATACCGGCTATCACGGCAAGGGACCTTACGTTGAGCGCGTAGTGTTCAAGTATATTCCCGACCTGACCGTGCTCTACACCCAGTTCCGCACCGGGCAGGTCGACTACACCGGCCTGCAAGGCATTTTGCCGAACTTCGTGCAGGAGGCGAAGACGCTGAAGGGGCGCAAGATCTTCGTCTCCTCGACGTCGTCGGTGGAGCACATCGCTCCCAATCTGGAGTTCGGCGCGTTGGCGGACCGCACCGTGCGCGAGGCGCTTTATCTCGCGATTAATAAGCAAGCGATCATCGACGCGCTGAACTACGGCTTGCCGACGCAGACTGAAAGCTTCGTGCCGCAGCAGGCCTGGTCATTCCAGCAGGGGCTGCCGCAGCACAAATACGATCCGGCCAAGGCCAACACGCTGCTCGATGCGGCCGGCTGGGTGCGTGGCTCTGGCGGGGTGCGCGAGAAGGGCGGCGTCAAGCTCGAATTCACCAATTCAACGACGTCGGGCAATGCGGTGCGCGAGCAGACCCAGCAATTGCTGATCCAGGACTGGCGCGCGATCGGTGCCGCGATGCGCGTGAACAACATGCCGGCCGCGGTGATCTGGGGCGACTTCTGGCAGCAATCGAAATTCAATTCGGTGATCGTGGGGGTGAATTTCATGCTCGGCAGCGACCCCGACGTGACGCCCCGCTTCGGCTCCGGCGCCATTCCTGCCAAGGGTGGCCGCGGCTACAACACCTATCAGTATCGCAACCCGGAGGCCGATCGGCTTCTCGCAGAAGGTGCCAAGCAGTTCGATCTGGCGCAGCGCAAGACGACCTATGGCACTCTGCAGAAGCTCATCCGCGACGACCTCGCGATCCTGCCGCTATTCCAGGGCTTCATCGCCGAAGGCGTGAAGGAAGGGCTGCAAGGTTTCCGCCCCAACATCAACATGTCGATCAACTGCTGGAACATCCGCGAATGGTATTGGGCCTGATGGTTCAGGTGCGCGAGATCGCCTGAGATGGCCCGTTACGTCGCCAATCGCCTGGCGCAGGCGATCATGTTGCTGGTGATCGTGTCCGCGATCGGCTTCGCCATTCTGCATCTGGCGCCCGGCGGTCCGCTCTCGCAATTCGCGGCCTCCGCGCAGATGACGCAGGAGGATCTCGATCGCGTCACCAGGCAGCTTGGCCTCGATCGTTCGCTGCCGATCCAGTATCTCGACTGGTTCGGCCGGATGCTGAGGGGGGATTGGGGCCACTCGTATCGCGACGGCGAGGCGGTGCTGTCGGTGATCTCGTCGCACCTCGGCGCCACGCTGGAGCTGATGGCGACGGCGACCATCATCGCGGTGCTGCTCGGCGGCTGGATCGGTGTGCTCGGTGCGCTGCGCCGCTATTCGCTGTTCGATTCGCTCGCGACCGTCGGCGCCATGATCGCATTGTCGATCCCGACCTTCTGGTTCGGACTCGTCACGATTTATATCTTCTCCGTGAAGCTCGGCTGGTTGCCGGCCGGCAACCGCGAGACCGTCGGCGACGGCTCCTTCCTCGACCTTCTGCATCATCTGATCGCGCCGGCCCTGGTGCTGGCGCTGGTCGAGACCGCGATGTGGGGCCGCTTCATGCGTTCCTCGATGCTCGAGGTCATCAACCAGGACTACATTCGCACCGCGCGCGCCAAGGGCATGCCGGAATGGCGCATTCTCACCGTGCATGCGCTGCGCAACGCCCTGCTGCCGATGATCACCGTTGCCGGCCTTCAGTTTCCGACGCTGCTCGGCGGCGCGCTGGTGGCCGAAACTGTGTTCACCTGGCCCGGCATGGGGCGCCTGTTTCTCGATTCCATCGGCTATCGCGACTACCCCGTGGTGATGGGCATTTTGATGTTCTCGGCGATCATGGTGCTGATCGGCTCGCTGCTCGCCGACATCCTCTATGCCGTCGTCGATCCCAGGATACGGGTGGGCTAGGCGATGACGAGCGCAGCCCTCTCGACCGTTCAGCTCGCGCCGGGCCATGCCGCCTGGCGCCGCTTCCGCCGGCACCGGCTCGCGCTCGCGGGCGCCGTGATCATTCTGGTGCTCGTCCTCGGCTCGGCCTTTGGTCCCTATCTGCTGCCGTTCGACGACACTTATATCGATATCATGAAGCGGTTCGCACCGCCGCTGTCGGGCGCGCACATCCTCGGCACCGACGAACTCGGCCGCGACGTGCTGGCGCGGCTGATGATGGGCGCGCGCGTCTCGCTGTCGATCGGCTTCGTCGCGATGGTGATCGCGATGGCGGTGGGCATCGCCGTCGGCGCCTTCGCCGGCTTCTATGGCGGCGTCATCGGCGCGGTGCTGATGCGGCTCGTCGATGCCATGCTCTGCTTTCCGACCATCTTCCTGCTGCTTGCGCTCGCGGCGCTCATCGAGCCCGGCTTCGTCACCACCACCGTGCTGATCGCGGCAACTGCCTGGATGTGGGTGGCCCGCGTCGTCGAGGCCCAGGTGCGCTCGCTGCGGGAACGCGAGTTTGCGGTAGCTGCACTCGCGTTCGGCTCGTCGAACCTGCGGATCATGTTCCGCGAACTGGTGCCCAATGCGATCGCGCCCATCGTGGTGGCGGCGACGCTGAACGTCGCCAAGTCGATCCTGCTGGAATCCTATCTCAGCTATCTCGGTTATGGCATCCAGCCGCCGGCCGCGAGCCTCGGCAACATGCTCAACAACGCGCAGATCTATCTTACCAGCGCGCCCTGGCTTGCGATTGCGCCGGGCCTCGCCATCACGCTGGCGGTGACGAGCTTCAACTTTCTCGGCGACGGCCTGCGCGACGCGCTCGATCCGCGAATGAACATCCCATGATCTGCAAACTAGCGATGAGCAAGCTTGCTCCGATCGAACTGAATATCTGGAGTGCCCCATGTCCCCGCCGCTCACCCGTATAAACAGCGATGAACGCCTGCCGGCGCAGGTGGACGTCGTCGTCATTGGCGGCGGCGTCATCGGCGTCTCCGCAGCCTATCATCTCGCGAAGAAGGGTCTCTCCGTCGCCCTGGTCGAGAAGGGCCATGTCGGCGGCGAGCAATCGAGCCGCAATTGGGGCTGGTGCCGCCAGCAGGGTCGCGCGCGTGAGGAGATCCCGCTGGCCCGCGAGGCGCTGCGCCTGTGGGAAGACATGCAGAACGATGCCGGCGTCGATGCCGGCTTCCGCCGCACGGGCGTGCTGTTCCTGACAAAGAGCAAGGACGAGCTCGCCAGCTGGGAACGATGGGCGGCAACGGCGCGCGAGATGCAGGTCCACTCCACGGTCCTGACGCCGGCGGAGGTCGCCGAGCGTCTGCCCGGCAACGCCGAAAAATGGGTTGGCGGCCTGCACACGCCGAGCGACGGGCGCGCCGAGCCCTCGATGGCCGTGCCTGCGCTTGCCACCGCCGCGCGAAAACACGGCGTCACCATTCATCAGGGCTGCGCCGCGCGTGGACTTGAAACGCAGGGCGGACGGGTGAGCGCCGTCGTCACCGAGAAGGGCACCATTCGCACGCAATCGGTGTTGCTGTCCGGCGGCGCCTGGTCGTCGCTATTCTGCCGCCGCCACGGCATCGAGTTGCCGATCGGCCTTGTCAATGCGACCGCGTGCCGGACCACGCCCGGGCCGGAGATTACCTCCGGTGCGCTCGGCACCGATTTCTATTGCATCCGCCGCCGCCTCGACGGCGGCTTTACGCTGGCGCTGCGCAACCGCGGCACGGTCGAACTGTCGCCCGATCTGTTCCGCTACGCGCGAACCTTCTGGCCGACCTATCTGCATCGCAAGAACGGGTTGAAACTGTCATTCGGCAAATCCTTCTTCGACCAGCTCACGCGGGGCACCAGTTGGAGCTTGGACAAGCCGTCGCCGTTCGAGACCGAGCGCGTGCGCGATCCCGCGCCTGACATGTCGCTGGTCAATGCCGCGCTGGCTTCGCTGATCAAGTCGAATCCTGAATTGAAGGACATCGAGATCGCGGAAGCCTGGGGCGGCACGATCGACTGCACGCCGGATACCATCCCGGTCATCTCGCCGGTCGACGCCATGCCCGGCTTCTTCCTCGCTACCGGCTTCTCCGGCCACGGCTTTGGCATCGGTCCTGCGGCCGGCAAGCTCGCCGCCGACATCGTGACGGGAGCGACGCCGCTGGTCGATCCCGCGGCCTACAGCCACAAGCGCCTGATTGATGGCCGCCGGCTCGCGCCGGTCAGCCCGTTCTGAGGGTTTTGCGGCATGACGCTTCTCTACAAGGCCAACATGGTTCGCGGCGGGGAGTGGGCGGGCTTCTTCGCCGAGCGCGCGCCCGATGTGCCGTTCCGGCTCTGGCCCGACATCGGCGATCCCGCTGACGTCCGCTATCTCGTGGCGTGGGTGCCGCCGGACGACATCGCGACGACTTTCCCAAATCTCGAGCTCGTCTTCTCGGTCGGTGCGGGCGTCGACCAGTTCGACGCGTCAAAAGTTCCGCCGCACATTCCGTTGGTGCGCATGCTGGAGCCGGGCATTGCCGAGACGATGGTCGAATACGTCACCATGGCGGTGCTCGCGCTGCATCGCGACCTCCTGCCCTTCATTGCCCAGCAGAAGGAACAGGTCTGGCGCGAGATCCGGATCACGCCGGCCAAACGTCGGCGCGTCGGCGTGATGGGCCTCGGCCAACTCGGCCAGGCCGTGCTCGAACGGCTCAGAGCTTTCGATTTTCCACTTCTCGGCTGGAATCGCTCGCCGCGCGAGATCGAGGGCGTCGCCTGTTGCGCAGGCATGGAGACGTTGCCGGATTTCCTTGCGCAGACCGACATTCTCGTCTGCCTGTTGCCTTTGACCGATGAGACCCGCGGCATCCTGAACGCGGATCTGTTCGCGCGCCTGCCGCGCGGCGCGTCGCTCGTCAACGTCGGGCGAGGCCCGCATCTGGTCGAAGCCGACTTTCTCGCAGCGCTCGACAGCGGCGCGTTGTCGGGTGCCGTCCTCGATGTCGCCGAGCCGGAGCCGCTGCCTGCGGGTCACCCTTTCTGGAGCCATCCGCGCATCCTGGTCACGCCGCACAATGCCAGCATGACCACGCCGGATACGGCGGTCGATTTCGTGCTGGATGTGATCGCGCGCCACCGCCGCGGTGAAGAATTGCCGGGGCGTGTCGATCGTAAGCGCGGTTACTGAGGATGCGATGATGATGGTGACATCGATCCAGCCACGCGGTCCTCTTACCTCTCCCGCTTGCGGGAGAGGTCGCGCCGAAGGCGCGGGTGAGGGTTCTCTCCTCTTGGGGGTTCTCGACTGCGGAGATACCCTCTCCCCAACCCTCCCCCGCAAGCGGGGGAGGGAGCGCGCTGTCTCCGCGGCAGGCCTTAGGGGGTATGCATGAGCAGCGGCGCAAGCGTGCCTGACCACGTCGCTGCCAACGCGCGGTCGCCGGTGCTGTCGGTTTCCGGCCTGACGACGTCCTTCATGCGCGAACGGCAATGGAGTCCCGTCGTCCGCGACGTATCGTTCGATGTCGCCTCGCGAGAAACGGTGGCGATCGTCGGCGAGTCCGGTTCGGGCAAGAGCGTCACCGCGCTCTCGATCATGCGGCTCATTCCAAAGGACAACGGTCGCGTCGAAGGCAGCGTCCGGCTTGCCGGTCGCGACCTGCTGACGCTGCCCGAAGCGAGCATGAAGGATGTTCGTGGCAACGACATCGCCATGATCTTCCAGGAGCCGATGACGAGCCTCAATCCGGTGCTGACCATCGGCTTCCAGATTGCAGAAGCACTGATCCAGCACCGCAGCCTGTCGCGTGCGGCGGCGGAGGTCGAGACCATCCGCCTGCTCGATCGTGTTCGCATCCCCGCGGCGAAATCGCGCTTCCACGAGCATCCGCATCGCTTCTCCGGCGGCATGCGCCAGCGCGTGATGATCGCGATGGCGCTGGCCTGCAAGCCGAGGTTGCTGATCGCGGATGAGCCGACCACGGCGCTCGACGTCACGATCCAGGCCCAGATCCTGGAGCTTCTGAA
This sequence comes from Bradyrhizobium sp. MI1.3, assembly GCF_055811695.1. Taxonomy (NCBI): domain Bacteria; kingdom Pseudomonadati; phylum Pseudomonadota; class Alphaproteobacteria; order Hyphomicrobiales; family Nitrobacteraceae; genus Bradyrhizobium; species Bradyrhizobium sp. MI1.3. The sequence continues at coordinate 111,661 of NZ_JBVVPQ010000015.1, forward strand.
GGAGCTTCAGCAGGAAGAGGAGATGTCGATCCTCTTCATCACCCACGACATGGGCGTGGTTGCCGAGATCGCGGACCGCACCGTGGTGATGTATGGCGGCCAGGCGGTGGAGACTGACGCGACCGCGCGCATCTTTGCTTCAGCCTCGCATCCCTATACCCGCTCGCTGCTCGCGGCCGTGCCGCGCCTCGGCTCAATGGACGGCCGCCCCAGGCCGATGCGCTTTCCGATCGTGGACAAGGTGACGGGGACCTCCGACGAGCCGGCGGAGACGCCAGATACGGTCTCGATTGCCGAGCGACCGCTGCTCGAGGTCTCCAACCTCACGACGCGCTTTCCAATCCGCTCGGGCCTGTTCGGCAAGGTCTCGGGCCGCGTCCATGCGGTCGAGAACATCTCCTTCTCCTTGCGCGCCGGGGAGACGCTGGCGCTGGTCGGCGAATCCGGCTGCGGCAAGTCGACGACGGGCCGCTCCATTCTCAAGCTGACGGAGCCGGACAGCGGCACCGTTCTGGTCGACGGGCGGGATGTGCTGGCCATGAACCCCCGCACCTTGCGTGACTTTCGCAAGCAGATGCAGATCGTGTTCCAGGATCCGTTCGCGAGTCTCAACCCGCGCATGTCGGTGGGAACGGCGATTGCGGCCCCATTGCTCGCCAACGGGCTCGCCACGGCGTCGCAGGCGCGGGAGAAGGTCGCCGACCTGCTCGTTCGCGTTGGTCTCACCGCCGACATGGCCGCGCGCTTTCCGCACGAATTCTCCGGTGGCCAGCGCCAGCGCATCTGCATTGCCCGCGCGCTCGCGCTCGGACCGAAGCTGATCGTCGCGGACGAAGCGGTTTCGGCACTCGATGTTTCGGTCAAGGCGCAGGTCGTCAATCTGATGCTCGATCTTCAGGCCAGCATGGGACTTGCCTATCTCTTCATTTCCCATGATATCGCTGTGGTCGAGCGCATGAGCCATCGCGTCGCGGTGATGTATCTCGGCGAGATCGTCGAGACCGGTCCGCGCGCGGCCTTGTTCGGCAATCCGCAGCATCCCTATACGAAGAAGCTGATGGCGGCCGTGCCGGTGCCCGATCCAGCGCGCCGCGGCACCAGGCGCGAGGTAGCGAACGACGAGATCAGAAGCCCGGTGCGCGCGGCCGACTTCCAGCCACCCGTTCGGCAATATCGCGAGGTGTCGCCGGGCCACGTCGTCCAGATCTGGGGCGAGGAATGGTCCAACTGACGTGCGCAGGCCGCAAATCCTTTCCAAAATGCACGATGAGGTCGCGCAGCGATCTGCCGGGCAGGTCAACGGTGTTGTCTTTCGCCCTGCCGGGCCTGTGACATCACGCTGAAATCACAATGAAATCATCGCGTCGCGACCCGGTGCGACGGCCGGCCGCGCCAGCTTCGTGCTATGCCTGCAGCTGGACCGTTGGCCGTCGATCTCCGATAATGCGCGGATCTCGGGAAGGCTGGCGAAGGCGTGCCTTTACGGATGGATTTACTAGAATGACACAAGCAGGCGTCTACGGGCAGAGGCTCGGGCAGGGCCTTCGCTCCAAGCAAGCACCGGTCCTGATCACGCGTTCGCTGCACAGCGCCGAGCTCGCGGTCACCGAGGTTCGCAATGACGATCCGACGCCGGATATTTCCGGTTCCCTGGCTGCGGAAGATGCCTATCTCCTCAGCCTGAAACTCCGCGACTATCCGGATTGCGAATGCTGGGAGGAGGGCCGCTGTGTCACCAAGGCGGATGTTCGCGCAGGTGCGACCTATCTGTACGACCTCAAGCGCGACCCGCGCTATGTGATCGACAAGCCGTTTCACTCGCTCTTCTTCTATTTGCCGCGCTCGGCGCTCAACGGCATTGCCAGGCAACCGGGCGGGCCGCGCGTTGGCGAGCTCAGCTACGAGCCAGGTGTCGGTCATGACGACGAGGTCGTTCGACATGTCGGTGCCTCCTTGCGGAAAGGACTGTGCCGGCCCGACGAGACCAACCAGCTTTTCGTCGATCACATGATGCTTGCGCTCACCGCCCATGTCGCCCAGACCTATGGTGGGCTGAAGCCAGCCGCAGAACCGAGCCGCGGCGGTCTCGCGCCATGGCAGGTGAAACGTGCGTGTGACCGGCTCGATTCCGATCTCTCGGGCAAGATCGCGCTGCAGCTGATCGCGACCGAGCTTGGTCTGTCAGTCAGCCACTTCTCACGCGCGTTCCGGATCTCCACCGGACTGCCGCCGCATCAATGGCTGCTTCAGCAGCGCGTCAAGGCGGCCAAGCAACTTATGACAGTTCGCGACCTGCCGTTGTCCGAGATTGCCATATCGGCCGGATTTGCCAATCAGAGCCATTTCACGCGCGTGTTCTCGTCCATCGTCGGCGTCAGTCCGGGCGCATGGCGCCGCGAAACGGATGGCGGACGGGACAAGACTTGAACTTACCGGCGCTTCGCCAGCGAGATCGTGTAGGCCGTGCGGCGCGCCGCAAAGATCTCGTCCGGCGGATGGCCGATGCCGTCGGCAAGATTGGCGGGATTGAAGATGGAGCCGTCGCAGGCCTCGTTGGCCTCGAGGCTGGTGATGACGATCGTCCCTAGCCGCACCTGCTCACGGTTGTCCTCGTCCGGCCATCGCAGGGTCACGTCCATGGTGGGATCGCCGGGACGGTCGAGCAAGGCCATCACGTTGAAGCGGACATCGCCGGCTGCGATCCTCCGCGCGAGATCGTCATGCAGGAAATCAGCCGACTTCGCCCTCGCTTCGTCCTCGCTCAAGGTGACGTCACCGCCCACAGGCGCGACCTTGAACTTGATGAAGCGGGTTTCACCCTTGGCGTTCGTCGCGGGAAAGGCGTGCACGCCCCAATAAGTCGTGCCGGCAAAGCTGCCGGGCAGCCGGCGTGCCGCGACGTAATTCGCCTGGTTCAGTGTTTCAGGATTGGCCGCGGAAAAGGCCCGGACTTTCTCGATGTCAGGCTTGCCGTCCGCGCCCGGGATGCGCGCCTCGAGGAAGGCGAGCATCTGGTCGAGCGTCCGTGCAAAATGCACCGGAGCGGTTTCCGTCAGGATGTCCGAACGATGGGCATCGTCGCCAAGCCTGAAGCTGAAGCCGCGCAGGACGAGATTGTTGGTGTCGGTCACCCCGGGATTGCCGCCGCCAACGGAGAAGCGCGCCAGCACGCGCGAGGGCCTGGTGAAGCTCAGCGATCGCGTAATCTCTGCCGCGCGATCGGACGGGGCATAGGTCCCGCGCACACATCGACCCTTGGCGAAGCTCGCGCGCACCTTCGGCGGATTGCCTGCGACCGCCTTCAATGCATCGACGACCGCGGCGGGTGTTGCAGCGGGGGTGGGAAGTTCGGACATGGCTTGGCCTCCGGCGCGAGCGGCATGGCCAGGTTTTAGGTCTGGTGCAGCGCCGGCGTCTTTCCCAAAGCCGCGCTGCCTTGTCCGATCCTGCTGATTGCTTGCTCGCGCTTCGGGAATTCACGTGGGCAAAACATGGTATGAGTGGATAGATCTGATGTCGGCGAGACGCGGGACAACTTGTTTACTGATGGCTCTTTCAGCTCCCGCGCTCCCGGGTCTCGCGACGATGCAGACTTGTCCTCCGGAAATTGTGATCGGATAGAGCAACGGGGAACCGCGTTATGTGAACCGTCTCATATTTCACCACTCTCTTTTCGAGCTATCACTCCCGCAAGAAATTGCCGCACCCGGATTTAACTGACAGGCACGGGTGAGATGCAATGCCTGCGTAGCCGCGTGCTCGCAGCTTTGGATTGGCTCTCGTCTTGCTCACGAGCAAGCCAGCCCCATCACTCAGCACAGATTTTTCAGAAGTTGGAATCAAGGCAATCGCAAAACGCGTCCACGAGGCTGCCTCTATTCGGGGTCGGCCGGTAGGCCGCTACTTACCTAAGAAGGAGACCCCCAATGAAAATTAGTGATGCAATTTCCAGCGCATTTTCCCTAACGAGGGGCTCCGGCAATCTTCGGATCGCTCGTTCCGGTCTGATCAGGTCGGCCCATCTTCTTGAAAGAATTGGGCTCGCAGCCGTTGGGGCCTCTTGCGGCCTCTATGTGGGTGCGGCCCTGTTGCGTGAGAAAGGCGGACTGTTTGAAAGCGGCTGGATCGTGCTGATAACGATGCTCTACGGAGCTCTTAGCTATTACGTCGGAATTGATTTGTCTCGCAGTGTCGCGCGGAAGTCGATTTCGAGCACCTCGGAAGAGTGGAATGGTTCCGAGCCGGCTGAGATCATGAGTGCGGCCGGAACGTTCGGCGCCGCGATTGCCGCAACTCTGTCCGTCAGCATCCTTGTCCTTGATCATAACCCAGCCAATGGGCTGATAGCCTTTGTTGCCGGCTGTTGGGTGGTTGGTTCTTCGCTCCAAGTCGCGGCGGGCACGATGGCTCGCAACTACGAAGCACGCATGGACAAGCAATGAAGGAATTGTGCTCACCCAATAACGTCTGCTTGGCGTCATGACGAGAGCACAAGCCGCAGCGTTGGATTCGGCTTCAGGTCCCGAGTGAGTCGTGATCACTCATCGCAACCTCTGTCGTGCAACGCTGCGTGAAGACGATGTTTGGTAGCGCAGTCGTTCGCATCGGGCGGCGACCCGGCTTGGAAGTCGTGTCGGTACTGAGTAACCTAAATTATCGCACAACAAACAAGACGTGCCATCATGGCGATGTTGGGATATCGTCCCCGCGCCGTGGTCCAAAATCCTGCTAACCGCCAACCACACGATCGGTGGAGCCAATGCAGATTGCGGAGTGGCTCGACAAACTGGGGCTTGGGCAATACGCAGAGCGTTTTGCCCAGAATGCAATCGACGTGGGCATCCTCCCCGAACTGATGGACGAGGACTTTGATAAGCTCGGAGTCCTGCTAGGCCATCGCCGCAAAATGCTGCGTGCTATTGCCGACCTCGATCCAGCCGCGTTGATCGCATCGCCGATGCCTCCTCAGGACGCCGAGCGGCGCCACCTCACCGTTATGTTTTGCGATCTGGTCGGCTCGACCGCGCTCTCGGCGCGTCTCGATCCCGAGGATATGTGGGAAGTGATCCGGGCCTACCGCGCCGCCTGCGCGAGCGTCGTTGCGGCTTATGACGGCAGGATAGCCAGGTTCGTCGGCGACGGAATACTCGTCTATTTCGGCTATCCTCGCGCCCACGAGGATGATGCGGAGCGCGCAGTGCGAGCGGGTCTCGACACTATCTCCGCAATTGGGCAGCTCAAAACAGGCGCCGACGAACGGGTTGAACTGCGCATCGCAATTGCGACAGGGCTTGTGGTGGTCGGTGACCTCATCAGCGGAGATGCGTCAGAGGAACAGGCAACCGTCGGCGACACACCAAACCTTGCCGCTCGGCTCCAGAGCCTGGCGGAACCGGGCGCGGTCGTCGTTGCTTCGTCGACGCGCCGGCTGCTTGGTGATCTCTTCACGTTTCGCAATCTCGGCCGCCGTGAGGTCAAGGGCATAGCCGAACCCATCGCAGTCTGGGCGGTGGAGGGAGCGATCGCATCCGAGAGTCGCTTCGAGGCGGTCCGCGCGGTACGCTCGATCGGCTTTGTCGGCCGCAGGGACGAGATCGAGTTCACTCTCTCGCGCCAGCGGCTGGCATGGCAGGGGCAGGGGCAGATGGTATTGATTTCTGGCGAAGCGGGCATCGGCAAGTCGCGCATTGTCGCAACGTTGTCCGAATGCCCCTCGTTGGGGCCGCACCGCCGGGTGCGATATCAGTGTTCGCCCTACCATATCAACAGTGCGCTCCATCCCTTTGTCGCGCAACTCGAGCGCGCCGCCGGCATCCGGTCGCACGACACGCCTGGGCAAAAGCTCGACAAGCTCGAGGCAATGCTGGCGCTTGGAACACAGCAGGTCGCCCAAGCGACACCGCTCATTGCGGCTCTCCTTTCGATTCCCACCGACGACCATTGTCCGCCGCTGAGTTTGAGCCCGGCGCAGCAGCGGCGACAGACATTTGCCGCCCTTCTGGATCAACTTGAGGGGTTGGCGCGAGAGCAACCCCTGCTGATTATCTGCGAGGATATGCATTGGGCCGATGCCACGACACTTGAACTGTTCGATCTCGCGGTCGATCGGATCAGAGGCCTGCCGATACTCGTGCTCATGACATCCCGGCCAGAGTTCGAGCCCTCCTGGTCGGGCCTTGCCAACGTTAGTCTGTTGCGGCTCGACCGACTCGATCGGCAGGACTCGCGCGCGCTGGTCGAACAGGTGGCCGTTGGTCGCCAGCTGCCACGCGAGATGATGAAGCAGATCATCGATAGGACGGATGGCATCCCACTATTCGTCGAGGAATTGACCAAGATGGTGCTGGAGTCCGGGCTACTCGTCGAAGATGCCGGGCGCTATCGCCTCGATAATCCGCTCCCGCCGCTCGCTATTCCCGCGACGCTGCAGGATTCGCTGATGGCGCGGCTTGACCGGCTGGCCCCGGTCAAGGAGTTGGCGCAGATAGGCGCCGCCATCGGTCGCGACTTTTCATACGCGCTGCTGAGATATGTGGCGGGACGCGATGATCTGACGCTGAGCGCTGCGCTAGCGCAACTCGAAGAGGCCGAACTGCTGGTGCGTCGCGGGGCTCCGCCCGAAGCAAACTATAGTTTCAAGCACGCTCTCGTTCAGGAAGCGGCCTACGAGAGCCTGCTCAAGAGCAAACGGCAGGTGCTTCACAAGCGCATCGGCGATGTCCTGCGCGAGAAGTTTCCAGTCGTCGCCGAGACTGAGCCGGAAGTTCTGGCACACCACTTCACTGAGGCGGGGCTGAACGAGTTCGCCCTCGAATGGTGGCGCAAGGCGGGCCTGCAGGCGCTGAAACGCTCCGCCTATTCCGAGGCGATTGCACATCTCGGCAAGGCGATTGCCGTCGCCGATGAGCTGCCCGATGAGCACGACCGGATGATGAGTAGGCTACATCTTCAAATCGCATATGGCCGTGCATTACGGGGCAGCCTCGGGCACAGCGCTCCCGAAACGGTAGCCGCATGGACGCGCGCCCGACAGTTCGCAGCCGACATCAATGATCCGGTTGAACTTGCGCCAGTCCATTCGGGTCTCTTCAATGCCTGCCTGACACACGGCGAACTCGCGCCGATGCGGGCGCTGGTGGATGCCATCGTGAACGCCGCTGAACGGCGACCGGACTCACCGGTGGCCGCCGTCGTTGCACATTGGACGGGCGGGGTTACCTGCTGGTTCGGGGGCGACTACTTGAACGCGAGAGTACATCTTGAGAAGGCACTAGAGATCTATGGTGACGAGCCGGATCCCGCGACGTTTAGGGGCTCGGCACTGGATCTCCCATTCGTGATCATGAGGTTTCTTGCCCTGGTGCTTTGGCCGCTTGGCAGGATCGCTCGCGCACGTCGCCTCGCCGTGGAAGCGATAAGTGCTTCCGGAGAAAAACGGGCGCTTTCTCAGGCCAATGCGCTTGTTCATCGAGCTGTGTTCGACGGACTATGCGGGGGCATGTTGCAGCAAACAGAGACGATCCTGGCGCTCGGTCTCGCTCGCGACCACACGATGCCGCTGTATGTGGCCGCCGGCACCTACCTGAATGGCCTGGCCAAGTGGCGTGCCGGCGACGGAATGGCCGGGCTAACGGAAATGCGTCGCGGCTGGACCTTGCTGCACGAGAATGACTGCTACCTCTGTGAGCCGTTTTGGGGGATGCATGTCGCGATGGCGGATGCAGAGTCGGGCCGACTCGAAAACGGGCTCGAAATCTTGAGCGGATTGATCGCATGGGCGGGGCAATCCGGTCAGCATTGGCTTGATGCCGAGCTGCATCGCGTCTACGGGGAGCTTTTGTTGCGTCATGATCCTTCGGACCTAGCCAGTGCCGAAAATGCGCTAAACCGAGCGCTGGAAATCGCACGGCACCAACAGGTGAAGACTTTCGAGCTGCGCAGCGCCCTTGGACTTGCACGCCTGCACAAGACAAATGGCCGAGCGGGCGCGGTATCCGAGGTGCTTGCTCCCGTGCTCGCTGAATTCGATGCGGAGCGCAATCTTCCCGAAGTCGTTGAAGCCAGAGAGCTGCTCAAGCAAGTGCATTAGGCACGTGCGGTTTCTCTAGCTGGCCGTTTGGTCAGGAGAGGCGTCGAGATCCTGCCCCAGCATCTCCGGTCGCCTCACTGCAATGCGCCTTGAAGTTCGCTCGTGACGTACGGGCCAGGGGCTGACGGGTTACGAATTCACGTGCACAAAATCCCGCAGCAGCGGGTAGATCTCGTTGTTCCAGCGCTTGCCCGAGAACACGCCATAATGGCCGACGCCGGCCTGCATGTGGTGAACGCGGCGGTAGGCGCGCACGCCGGTGCAGAGGTCTTGCGCGGCCAGCGTCTGGCCGATCGAGCAGATGTCGTCCTTCTCGCCCTCGACCGTCATCAGCCCCATGCGGCTGACGGCCTTGGTGTCCACCGGACGTCCCCGATGCATCAGCTTGCCCTGGGGCAGAAGATGCTCCTGGAACACGTCGCGCACGGTCTCGATGTAGAACTCGGCAGGCAGGTCCATCACGGCGAAATATTCGTCGTAGAAGGTCTTGATGCTGGCCGCCTTCTCCTTCTCGCCCTTGGCGATGTGATCGGCGAGATCGATATGCTGCTTGATGTGGCGCTCGAGATTCATCGAGACGAAGGCGGTGAGCTGCACGAAGCCGGGATAGACTTTCCGCAAGGCACCGCGGCACTGCATCGGCACGTAGTTGATCAGGTTCTGCTCGAACCAGTCGATTGGCCTGCTCTTGGCGAATTCGTTGACCCTGGTCGGCTGGATGCGCGTGTCGATCGGGCCGGCCATCAGCGTCAGCGTCGCCGGCCGCGAAGGATGGTTGCCCTCGCACATGATCGCGGCGGCCGCGAGCGCCGAGACCGAGGGCTGGCAGATCGCGACCATATGCGGGCGCGGGCCCAATTGGCCGAGGAAGTCGATGAGATGCTCGGTGTAGTCGTCGAGCCCGAAACGGCCCTCGCTGCGGGGAATGTCGCGCGGATTGTGCCAGTCGGTGATGTAGACGTCGTGGTCCTGCAGCAGCGTCTTCACGGTGCCGCGCAGCAGCGTCGCGAAATGGCCGGACATCGGCGCCACCAGCAGCATGCGCGGCTGCTCGCCCACGCCCTCCTTCTTGAAACGCAGCAGCGAGCCGAACGGGGTCGCGTAAGCGATCTCCTCGGTCACGGCGACCTCGCGATTGCCGACCATGACGCCGTCGATGCCGTAGGCGGGCCGGTGATAGGTGAGGGTGGAGCGGGAGATCAGCTCCAGTGCGGCCGACAGCCGGCCGACGACCTGATCCGACAAGCCCTGCGGCACCAGATTGAGGAATTTGAGTGCGGACGAAGCGCCCGACCGCCACGGCGCCGTCAGGTCCATTTGGTTCTGAAAGGCCTGATAATACATCGACATCATACTGAAACGCCCACCTGTCCCGTGCTGCTATGCAATATCGGAGCCAAACCCGGGATGGGCCGCCCTCAAGATTGGCACGTCGCTTGCTGCTCTTTTTGCGGGAAGCACAGGCGCTGCGCACTCCCGCAGTCCGGGCGGGGTGCATGTCTTAGGCGTGAGTCACAGGCGTGAGGGAAGGCCACATGGCGAAGGCGACACTGACCATCAGCAGCAAGAACTATTCGTCCTGGTCGCTGCGTGGCTGGCTGCTGACGAAATTTTCCGGGCTCGATTTCGAGGAGATCGTCACCGCGCCGGACGACGCGTCGGCGCGCGCCGAAATCCTGCTGTTGTCGTCATCGATCCTGGTGCCGTGCCTGCGGCACGACGGCGCGGTCGTCTGGGATACGCTGGCGATCGGCGAATATCTCAACGAGGCGATGCCGAATGCAGGGCTGTTGCCCGCGGATCGCGTCCAGCGCGCGCATTGCCGCTCGATCTGCGGCGAAATCCATTCCGGCTTCACCACCTTGCGCGCCTCGCTGCCGGTCAATTTGAAGGGGCACTTCCCCGGCTTCAAGATCTGGTCGCGCGCGCAGGCCGACATCGATCGCGTCTGGGCGATCTGGCGCGACTGCCTGGACAAATCGGGCGGGCCCTTCTTGTTTGGCGAGACCCGCACCATGGCTGACGCGATGTACGCACCGGTAGTGACGCGCTTCGTGACCTATAACGTCAAGCTCGAGCCGCAACTGCAGGCCTATGCCGATACCATCATGGCCATGCCGGAGATGAAGGAATGGATCGCGGCGGCAAGGGATGAGCCGGCCGAGATCGAGGAGCTCGAGGTCGAATATTAGGCAGGCCGGCTGCCATCTGCCTGTTTTGGGAGCGAGCATCCAACCGCCGCACCCAGCCGTCATGTCATTGAAGCCGTTAACTTTTGACGCCGGTGGCCGGCTGGCCCTGCTCAGGCGCTGCGCAGATATTGTGTGCGCCTGGTGGCCAGTTGCGACATCTAGCCATGAACAGGCGCGTACGGGGCCCTGCGGCTGATTCGGACGTGATTCGTTCGGGCCGCGTTCCGAAGGTTAAGACGGGACGCGGCCCCGTTGCATTTTGAGACAGAAATCAGTGCTCAGGCCACGCCCGAATGCTTCATGCGCGGGACGCGCCAGCCGATAACGGTAGCTTCGACTGCGACACCAGCCGTGTGGTTCTGCCAGCGTCCCTCGACATAGCGGCAGGCGAACGGCAGCTGATAAGTCCCGCTGTGGTCCTCGCACAGCACTTCGACTGCAAGGCCAGGCGGCGGTTCTCCGGCGCCGTCGAATTCCGCCAGTCGTCTGTCGCGCGTTGCCATCAAAAACTCCCCTAAACAAAGCCGCGAAAGGAGCGCCCATTTCCTCCGCGTGCAGATCATCGCTCCCCGTCCGAGGGAACAGCCGCAAGCTCAACGCGAGAATGCGGTGCGAGTGTGGTAGCCTCGACAGGCTGCGTGCAAAAAGCGCACATTGCCGTGATTGATTTGACGAGGAACCTGCATGCTGCTTCGAAGCACCGGCGCTTGTTTCGCGATGGTACTCGCCACGCTGGCGATTGTGTCGGTCCGCGCGCAGGACGTGCCCGGCATCGAGATCTGCACCGTCGAGAAGACCATGGAGCGCCGCACCAGCTGCCTCCAGAGCAATGTCGACTTCCTCCAGAAGACGATCACCAAGCTGAACCTCGATCACCAGCAGAAGCTGGACGCCGCGGCTCGCCAGATCGATGCGTTGAAGACGACCGTGGCCGGTTTGCAGAAGACGCTCGGCGATCTCCAGGCCGCGCAGGCGAAGACCGCCGAGGATGTGAAGAAGAAACAGGATGCGCCGCCGCCAAAGGATGCGGCGAAATAGCCGCCGCGCTCAGGCGACGCGATATCGCTCCATCACGCTGCGGTCGGGCTCATAGCCGAGCCCTGGTCCGGTCGGCACCGCGACATGGCCGGTGGCATCGACATCGGCGCGGCCGCCCCAGAGGCAGGCCTCGCACTTCAGGTAAAACATCTCGACGAACCCGTCGTCGCGCCCCGCCAGGAGATGCAAGGTCGCCAGCAGGCCGGGGCCGAAATACGGGGAGTGCGGAACGACCTTGACGCCGACCCGATCTGCGAGCGCTGCAACCTTGAGAAATTCCGTGATGCCGCCGACCTTGATCACGGACGGCTGGGCGTGGCTGACCGCGCCCGCATCCATCATCTGGCGAAATTGATATTCCGTGCAGGCGTTCTCGCCGGCGGCGACGCCGAGCCCGCCCTTGCTGCGGACTTCGGCGAGCGCCGCAAAATCCTCCGGCGGCCAGACCGGCTCCTCCAGGAACATCGGCTGCGCGTCCCGGCATGTGCTGGCGAACGCGATCGCCTCTTCGCCTGATAGCGGGCAGTTCATGTCCACCATCAGCGGAATGCCGGGCCCGATCGCCGCGCGGGCGGCAAACACCGCCGGCGCCGTGGTCTCGTGCAGCTTGATGGCGCCGCAGCCGAGCGCGAGCGCCTTCTTGCATTCGGCGGCGATATTGTCGGGCGAGCCGATCCGCAACAGGCTCGCATAGGCCGGAATGGCCGGGCGCCTGGTGCCGCCGAGCAGGCGGTGCAGCGGCACGTCCTTGATCTTGGCGGCGAGGTCCCACAGCGCGATGTCGAGCCCGGAGATCGCGAACATGGTGATGCCGTAACGCCCGAACAGATGCAGGTTACGCTGGATCTGCTCCATGACCGCGGGAATGCCGGCGGCATCGGGAACCTCCAGCCCGCGGGCCTGCGGTGCGATCATTTCCTCGACGGCACTGCGCGTGGTGCGGGGGCAGACATAAGCAAAGGCATCGCCCCAGCCCGTCAGCCCGGCGTCGGTGGTGACCTCGACGATCACCATGTCGAGGGCGGTGATGGCGGAGGCGCCCTGACGGAAGCTCGCGACACCGGCGTCATAGGGGATGCGGATATGGTGCGGCCGCACATCGGTGATCTTCATGACACGGTTCCTCCTGCTTTCTTATGAGCGGTTTCAAGAACAACCCGAGTGTAGCCATGAACGCCCGGACGTTGCCAGAGGCCGGTCCGGCGTTATCCTCTTGCGGGACCGCAACGCCGATCAAGCGAAACCCGCGGACTTCCGTGCATCATGGTCGCGCTTCGAACGAGAGAAACGCCATGAACCCAGCCCAGCGCGCGCTCTGGTATGTCGAGAGCCATCTGGCCGAGCCGATGACGCTCGACGAGATCGCTGCGATATCGGGCGTGTCGCGGTTCCACATCGTGCGCGCGTTTGCCGCAGCCACCGGCCTGCCGGTGATGCGGTACGTGCGCGCGCGGCGGCTGAGCGAAGCGGCGCGCAGTCTTGCGAACGGCGCGCCGGACATCCTGTCGCTGGCGCTGGAGGCGGATTACGGCTCGCACGAAGCATTCACCCGCGCGTTCCGCGACCAGTTCGGCACCACGCCCGAAGCGGTGCGGGCCGCGCAATGCACCGGCCATCTCAAGCTTCAGGAGCCGATCCTCATGGACTCAACCATCGCAGACAAACTCGCCACCCCGCGCTTCGAAACCACAAGGGCCTTCCTCGTCGCAGGCATCAACGAGCGCATCTCCTGCGACAACGGCGCGGCCATTCCTGGACTGTGGCAGCGCTTCCACCAGGAGGTCGCCGACATTCCCGCGCGCGTTGGGCCCGTCGCCTATGGCGTCTGCTGCAACGGCGACGATGCCGGCAATTTCGACTACATCGCCGGCGTCGAGGTCGCCGATTTCTCCGAGCTGCCGCGCCGTTTCGGCCGTATCCGTATCCCCGAGCAGCGCTATGCGGTGTTCACCCATGCCGACCACGTCGCCTCGATCAGGCGTACCGTCAACGCGATCTGGAATCAGTGGCTGCCGGCCTCCGGCCTGAAGGCTGCCGATGCACCGAATTTCGAGCGCTACGACGAGAACTTCGATCCCGCCACCGGCAATGGCGGCCTGGAGATTTGGATACCCGTGCGAGATTAGCGCGCAACGCTGGCATACCATCCCGCTTGCTTGGCAAGCCCCGGCGACTTTGTCATAACCGCAGGCAATCTTGCGTGTGGGGCCCGTGCCGGACATCCCGTGCAAGTCATAACAAGCAGCCGGGAGGGTCCCACATGTCCAACGTCCGCGTTCTCGCCACCGACCTCGAATTTCCCGAAGGGCCGGTCGTGATGCCGGACGGCTCGGTCGTGCTGGTGGAAATCCGCGGCCAGCGCCTGACCCGCATCCATCCCGACGGGCGCAAGGAGATCGTTGCGAAGATTCCGGGCGGCCCGAACGGTGCAGCTCTCGGCCCCGACGGCAAGATCTACATCTGCAACAATGGCGGCTTCTCCTGGATCCCGACCCGCAACATGATCATGCCGGGTCCGCAGCCCGACGATTATCTCGGCGGCTCGATCCAGCGCGTCGATCTGCAATCCGGCAAGATCGAATCCGTCGTGACGCGTTGCGGCGAGCACGATCTGCGCGGGCCGAACGATCTGGTGTTCGACCAGCAGGGCGGCCTCTGGTTCTCCGATCTCGGCAAGCGCCGCGCGCGCGAGATGGACGTCGGCGGCATGTATTATCTCAAGCCCGGCATGAAGGAGATCGTCGAGGTTATCCACGGCGTGTTGCCGGCGAACGGCATCGGCCTGTCGCCGGACGAGGCCACCGTCTACATCGCGGAGACGCCGACGGGCCGGCTCTGGGCCTACGAGCTCTCCGCGCCCGGCACGCTGAAGCCACGCGACGTGATCTATCGCGGCGAGCGGGGCAAACCGATCTGCGGCCTCGGCGGCTACCAGATGTTCGACTCGCTGGCGGTCGAAGCGAACGGCAATGTCTGCGTCGCCACCCTCGTCTCCGGCTGCATCTCGGTGATCGCGCCTGATGGTACCCTGGTCGAGCAGGTCCCGACCGGCGACCGCGTCACCACCAACATCGCCTTCGGCGGCCCCGAGCTGAAGACCGCCTACATCACGCTCTCAGGCAAGGGCGAGCTGATCGCCATGGACTGGCCGCGCAGCGGTTTGCCGTTGAATTTCCTGAACAAGTGAGCCAAGCCGTCATTGCGAGGAGCGAAGCAATCCGGCAGACCCTCACCCTGAGGAGCGCGCCCTTCGCGCGCGTCTCGAAGGGCGAGGCCACCAGCAGGGCCTTCATCCTTCGAGACGCGCGTGCCGCGCTCCTCAGGATGAGGAGCTGACAGCCTGGATTGGTTCGCTTCGCTCGCAATGACAACAGAGAGAGACCTGCAATGCCCTGGCCTGATCCTATCACCCTGCGCGGACAGCATGCCGGTCTGGAGCCGCTGTCGCATCAGCACCGCGAGGGGCTGATCGAGGCCGTGAAGGACGGCGAGCTCTCCACCATCTGGTACACCGCGATTCCGACGCCGGACAACATGGGCAAGGAAATCGACCGGCGGCTCGGTCTTCAGGCCGCGGGCTCGATGCTCCCCTTCACCGTGTTCGATAGCAACGGTAAGATCGTGGGCATGACGACCTACATGAACATCGATGCCGCCAACCGCCGCGTGGAGATCGGTTCGACCTGGTATGGCAAGAGCGCGCAGCGCGGCCCACTCAACACGCAGTGCAAGCTGCTGCTGCTCACCCACGCCTTCGAAACCCTGGACTGCATCGCGGTGGAATTCCGCACCCACTTCTTCAATCACCAGAGCCGCCGCGCCATCGAGCGTTTGGGCGCCAAGCAGGACGGCATCCTGCGCAGCCACCAGGTCGCGCCGAACGGCACGCTGCGCGATACTGTGGTCTACAGCATCACCGCGGCCGAATGGCCGACGGTGCGAACGCATTTGAATTATCAACTCAACGACAAGCCGCGCTAGAGGCGGCCGAGGCACCATGGACAGATTTGATTATGTGATCGTCGGCGCGGGCTCCGCCGGTTGCGTGCTCACCAGCCGGTTGAGTGAAGACCCCGCTACCAGCGTCTGCGTGCTCGAGGCGGGCCCGAGCGACTGGCATCCCTACATCCATCTGCCGGCTGGCTTCATCAAGACCTTCCACATGAAGAGCATCAACTGGGCCTACCAGCAGGAGGTCGGGCCCTGGACCGGCGGGCGCAGCATCTACGCGCCGCGCGGCAAGACGCTCGGCGGTTCGTCCTCGATCAACGGCCATATCTACAATCGCGGCCAGCGCATGGATTTCGACACCTGGGCGCAGATGGGCAATCGCGGCTGGGGCTATGCCGACGTGCTGCCCTACTTCCGGCGGCTGGAGAAGCGCATCGGCGAGGGCGAGGACGTTTACCGCGGCCGCGACGGCAATCTCACCGTTACCACCATGAACTGGCGCGATCCGCTCTGCGAAGCGTTCATGGAAGGAGCGGTCTCGCTCGGTATCCCCCGCAACCCCGATTACAACGGCGCGAAGCAGGAAGGCGTCTCCTATTGCCAGCGCACCATCGATAAGGGCTTGCGCGTCTCCGGCGCCACCGCCTTCCTCAAGCCGGCGATGAAGCGGCCGAACGTGCATGTCCATACCCACGCGCACGCCACCGAGATCATCTTCGAAGGCAAGCGCGCCGTCGGCGTGCGCTACATGAAGGGCGGCTCTGGCGGCACGCCGGTCGAGGTCCGCGCCAACAAGGAAGTGATCCTGTCCGGCGGCACCTATAATTCGCCGCAGCTGTTGCAGTTGTCCGGCATCGGCTCACCGGATCTGTTGCAGGCCCACGGCATCGCCGTGCGTCACGCGCTTCCGGTCGGCGAAGGCTTGCAGGACCATTACGCCCCGCGCACGGTTGCGCGCGTCAAAGACATCAGGACCATCAACGAGCTCCGCCGTGGTCTGTCGCTCTGGGTCGAAGCGCTGAAATGGGCCACCACGCGCGGCGGCCTGCTCTCGCTGTCGCCGACCATGGTCTATTGCTTCTGGCACTCCGGCGAGAGTGCGGATTCGTCCGATCTCCAGCTCACCTTCACACCGGCGAGCTACAAGGAAGGCGTGCAGGGCCAGCTCGAGGACGAGCCCGGCATGACCGTGGCCTCCTGGCAGCAGCGCCCCGAGAGCCGCGGCTATGTCCGCATCCGCTCGTCTGATCCGTTCGCGCCGCCGATCATCCAGACCAACTATCTCGACGCCGAGCTCGACCGTCGCGTCATCGTCGGCGGCATGAAGCTCGCGCGCAGGCTTTTGAAGAGCGCGCCGCTGTCGCCCTATTACGCCTACGAGGATTTCCCGGGACCCAACATCAATACCGACGACGAGTTTTTGGCCGCCGCCACCGAACGTGGCACCACCACCTTCCACCCCGGCTGCACCTGCCGCATGGGCCCGGCGGATTCGACCTGGGCGGTGGTCGACGACCAGCTCCGCGTTCACGGGTTGGAAGGCCTCCGCGTCATCGATGCCTCCGTGATGCCACGCATGATCTCGGCGAATTTGAATGCGTCGACCATGATGATCGCTGACCGCGCCTCGGACCTCATCCGCGGCAAGCAGCCGATGGAAGCCGCCCGCGTGCCGGATGCTGCGGTGGCGTAGCAAGGTCTCGTGCCCCGGACGCAGCGCAGCGCTTCCCCGGCGATGCGAAGCATCATCCGGTGCAGCGGTGCGCTGCAGAGCCGGGGCGCATATCTTGGCGTTACGCCGTGTCGCCCCTGGGTCCCGGCCCTGCGTAGCAGCGTTTTACGCTGCAGCGCGTCCGGAGATGTGAGTGTGTTGTCAATCGGCCCATCGTCCCGTCGCGTAAAACACCCCGCCACGCCGTCAATCCCATTTCACAATATTGCGCCGCGAGGACGCGAAGGCGTGTCTGCGATTTGAAATGCGAGTTGGAGAAGGGGATGCTCGCCCTTGCTCCGTCATTGCGAGCGCAGCGAAGGAATCCAGTCTGTCACCGCGGAGGGATTCTTATCGAAAGGTCACGCGGTATGGGCCCTGGCTTTCGCCAGGAGGACCCGTAGGTTGCACTGTGCTTCAATTTTACGATTTCAGCCCGTATTTTCTTCGTGCACCTGCTGGTTCGCGCGCAAGGCGGCGTTTTCCTTGCGGAATCACACAGGACTTGGGTGTGGTTCATGCGCCGCAGCCGGGGTGTTCAGCGGCCCGCGGCCGTCGCCGCGATGATCTCGAGCTGATTCCTGAGCCAGCGGTGGGCCGGATCTTTCTGATAGCGCTGGTGCCAGACCATGAACATCGGCAGCTCGGCTAGGGTTCGCGTGCGCGAGGCCAGCGGAATCCGCACCTGCGCGAAGCCGTGCATGACGCCGGGCGCCAACAGGCTCGGCATGCTCGCCAGCATTTGCGAGCCACGCAGAAAGGATGGCACGCCGGAGAAGCTCGGCACCGAGATCGCGATGTCGCGGTGGAAGCCGTTGGCTGCAAGCCGGCGATCGAAGTCGAGCCGCTCATTGTCAGTGTAGACCACCGTGATGTGGTGCGCCGCGAGATAGGCACCGCGCGTAGCCGGCGCAGCACGGGCTTTGGGGTCGTAGTAACAAACGTAATGGTCCTGCAGCAGGCGCTTCTGCACGATGTCCACGCCGGATGGCGGCAGCGGCGTGATCAGCAGGTCGCAGCGGTTTTCCCGCAGCATCGCCGGCGAGGGCGACTGCGAGGGGATCACGCGCAGGTTCAGGCTCGTCACCTGCGCTGCGACATGATCGAAGAACCGCGGAAGCAGCAGGTCGCGCTGGAAGTCGTTCGCGGCGATTGTCAGCGAAAGCTGCGCGCCCGCCGGCTCGAACGTAACGCCGCCGGCAAAGCTCCGCATCTCGTCGATCAGCGCCCGCGCCTTTGCCGCGAGCGCCTGGGCGTGCGCCGTGGCGACAATGCCGCGGCCGGATTTGGCAAACAGCGGATCGCCGACGATCCGCCGCAGCTTGTTCAGGGCGTGGCTGACCGCGGATTGCGTCAGGCCGAGCCGCGTTGCGGCCGCCGTCACCGAGCCTTCTTCCAGCACGGCCAGGAACAGCTCCAGCGCATGGCCATCGAGCGCCAAATGATCGATTTTCTTCATGGAATTCATTATAATCGATCTATTTATCTTGAGAATAGCCGGCGCCATCATGTCCCGATAAATCGTGCGCCCCAACGGGAGCGCTACAGGGAGAGACAACGCCGATGAATGCCCAGGCGCCAGCCTTGCGGGATCCCCGCCTCAACCGCCCCGAGCCGTTCACGCCGCCGCTCGGTGACGGCGGCTTCTTCCAGCGCGACCGTTCCATGCATCCGCCGGCGCACGCGCCGGGCTACAAATCGTCGGTGCTGCGCTCGCCGCGCCAGGCGCTGCTGTCGCTTGAGACCTCGGTTTCGGAGATTACGGGGCCGGTGTTCGGTCACAACGACCTCGGCGCGCTCGACAATGATTTGATCCGCAACTACGCCAAGGACGGCGATCCCGTCGGCGAGCGCATCATCGTCCACGGCCGCGTGCTGGACGAGACCGGCCGCGGCGTGCCGAACACGCTGGTCGAGTTCTGGCAGGCCAATGCCGGCGGCCGCTACCGGCACAAGAAAGACACGTATCTGGCGCCGATCGATCCGAATTTCGGCGGTTGCGGTCGCGCACTGACCGACGACACCGGCTACTATTATTTCCGTACCGTGAAGCCGGGACCCTATCCCTGGCGCAACTACGTCAACAGCTGGCGTCCCGCTCACATCCACTTCTCGGTGTTCGGCTCGGGCTTCGCACAACGTCTGATCACCCAGATGTACTTTGAGGGCGATCCCCTGATCCCGGTCTGCCCGATCCTGACGACGATCCCGGACAAGGATGCGCTGGAGCGCCTCGTCGCGCCGCTCGACCTCAATGCATCGACTCCGTTCGATTCGCTCGCCTATCGCTTCGACATCGTCTTGCGCGGCCAGCGCTCCACTTACTTTGAAAATCGCACCGCAGGGAACTAGGTCCATGCCTCAGCCGCTCAACTACCTCAAGGAAACCGCCTCGCAGACGGCCGGGCCCTACGTGCATATCGGGTTGATCCCGGCCATGGCCGGCTTCGACATTTTCGAGAAGAATTTTTCAAACGTGCTGGTGACGCCGAACACGCAAGGCGAACGCATCACGCTGGAGGGCAAGGTGATCGACGGCAGCGGCACGCCGCTGCGTGACGTGCTGCTGGAGATCTGGCAGGCGAACGCGACGGGCCGCTACAACCATCCGGCTGATCGGTCAATCGGCTCGCTGGACGAGGAATTTCGTGGCTGGGGCCGCGGCGGCTCCGACTTCGAGAGCGGTCTCGTCACCTTCGAGACCATCAAGCCGGGCGCGATCATCGACAAGACGGGCCGCAAAGGCGCGCCGCATATCAATGTCTGGATTGTCGCGCGCGGTATCAACATCGGTCTCAACACGCGCCTCTATTTTTCGGACGAAGAGGCCGCCAACGCCGCCGACCCCGTGCTCAACCTGATCGAGCATCCGGTCCGGCGCTCGACGCTGATCGCAAAGCGCAGCGAACGCGCTGGCAAGATCGTGTATTCCTTCACGATCAATTTGCAGGGGCCGGAAGAGACGGTGTTCTTCGACGTGTGAGAGCCGCCGCCCGAAGGTTCACTCCACCTGGTCGCCGCGATCGATCGCTACGCGCGCGCGGAATTGCGGTGACTGACGCATCTCGCGCGATCCCGGCCGATTGGCCGGATCGCGCCCCACTTTTGGTTGCAGTTCTGCCAAATCGATGAATATGTCCGCCTGTCGGCGCAGCTCGTCGGCGACCATGGCTGGCTGAGTGGAGAGTGTGGAGACGACCGTCACGCGGACACCGAGGCGTTGCAGGGCTTCCACCAGCGAACGAAAATTCCCATCGCCCGAGAACAACACGATCTGATCGACGTGCTCGGCGAGTTCCATCGCATTTACGGCGAGGACGACATCCATGCTGCCCTTCACCTTGCGGCGGCCGGTGATGGCGTCGACGAATTCCTTCGTGAGTTTCGTGACGACGGTGTATCCGTTATAGTCGAGCCAATCGATCAACGGACGGATTGACGAATACTCCTGATCCTCGACGACGGTCGTGTAGTAGAAGGCCCGCAACAGCGCACCTCGGCTTTGGAATTCGCCGAGCAGTCGCCTGTAGTCGATGTCGAAGCCGAGCGCCTTGGAGGTGGCATGGAGGTTGGAGCCATCGATAAAGAGTGCGATCTTCTCAATCGAAGACATTATGCACAAATCTCCAGTTGTACGCGAAAGGTGGCCGGTCCAACCGCCGGGGGCGGTGTGTCGGCCGGAAAAACATTGAAGCCACCGATGGCTTGCCGAAAAAGCAGCGCAGACGACCGGACAGGGGCGGCCGTCTTGCGCCCAGGTTAGGGAGGATACAATGCCCACCGGCGCCAGGGCGCCGAATGCAGCCAGGCTAAGGCGCGCGCATTCCCTACTCAATTGTACTGAGGTAAAGGGCGCCTATCCAAAGGATAGGGCCCCATATACGAAGGTTAAGTGGCAGCGCTGGCAACAAAGGCCATTGCGGTTCCCAGCGTGGCCTTCGACCACAGGCGCGCCTGATCGATCGGCCGATTTGTCAGCCTTCCTCGCCGTGGAGCTGCGCGCGAAAGGCGCGCGGCGACACGCCCGTGGCGGCGGCATAGACCCGGCTGAAATAGGCGGGGTCCTCGAAACCCAGCGCATAGGCGATCGTCGAGACCGGCAAATTGGTGTAGACGAGGTTGCGCCGCGCCTCGCGGATCAGCCGGTTGAGGATCAGGTGCGAGGCGGTGTCGCCGGTTGCCGTCCGCGTTACCCGGTTGAGATGGGTCGTCGTGATCGACAGCGCGCCCGCATAGTCCGCAACGCTCCAGCGTTCCAGATGATGCTGTTCCAGCAGCGCCTCGAAGCGGCGGAATAGTCCGCTTTCAGCCGTGCCGTTGCCTCCGCTCTCGCCAGTGAGTGCGCGGGCCACCAGCCCGATCATGGCTGCCGAGAGTGCACGCAGCACATGCGCTCGGCCGAAATCGCGCGCGGCGTGTTCGGCAAAGATCTGCTTCATGGTGGTCCGGATCTGCGGCGTGCCGCGTATCACGGCCGAGCGCGACAAGGCACTTCGCAGGCCTTCAGAGGCGAGCAGCGCTTCGTCCAATATTTCCGCGGCGATGGTCAGCACCCAGCCCTGGGTATCAGGCACGAAACGGAAGCCGTGGACGTGGCCGACAGGCACGTTCACGATTTGCATCGGCTTCAGCTGCACCACGCGCCCGTCGAGCGTGGCTTCGCCGCCGCCGCGCTCGATCAGCAGCACCTGGTGCAGCCGGGCATGGCGGTGCACGGCCAGCGTCCAGTCGTGCAGCACCGAGCGCGAGGCAATCGTCTCGCAATGCACGACATCGGGCAGATCGCCGGACTCGCCGAACAAATTGTAGACCCGGATCGCCGGGGCGGGGGCTGCGCGTCTCATGTTCGAATAGTACAAGACAAAGACGAAAGCCTCCATCGGTCAGCGGCGCTGAATCTGCAAGAAAGTGCCGAGGAGGACGCAAAAATGAAAGTTCAGGTCTGTATCATCGGCGGCGGGCCCTCCGGGCTGCTGTTGTCCCAGCTCCTGCACCTCAAGGGCATCGACACGGTCGTGCTGGAAAAATCCAGCCGCGACCACGTGCTTGCCCGGATCCGTGCCGGCGTGCTCGAACACGGCTTCGCCAGGCTGATGCGCGAGGCTCAGTGCGGCGAGCGGATGGACCGCGAGGGTGAGATCCACAAGGGATTCGAGATCGCCCATGATGGGGTGCTCTCCCAGATCGACCTCCACAAGCATTCCGGCGGCAATTCGGTGCTGGTCTACGGCCAGACCGAGCTGACGCGCGACCTCTACGAGGCGCGCGACCGCCTCGGCGGCAACGTAGTGCACAATGCCGAGGACGTGACGCCGCATGACCTGACCTCCGATCGGCCTTACGTGACCTATCGTTCGAATGGCGAGACCGTCCGAGTCGATTGCGATTATATCGTTGGCGCCGACGGCTTTCATGGCGTCAGTCGCAAGTCGATTCCGAAGGACGTGCTGCGGGAATACGAGAAGATCTATCCGTTCGGCTGGCTCGGCGTGCTGTCGCGTACGAAACCGGTGTCGCCGGAGCTGATCTATGTGAAACATGAGCGCGGCTTCGCGTTGTGTTCCTTGCGGTCGCAAGTGCTGAGCCGCTACTACGTCCAGGTGCCGCTCACCGACAAGGTGGAGGACTGGAGCGACGATGCGTTCTGGGCCGAGCTGAAGCGTCGTCTGCCGGACGAGGTCGGCGGCCGCCTGATCACGGGACCGTCCATCGAAAAGAGCATCGCGCCGTTGCGCAGCTTCGTCGCCGAGCCGATGAGCTACGGCCGCCTGTTTCTCGCCGGCGATGCCGCCCACATCGTGCCGCCGACCGGCGCGCGCGGGCTGAACAGCGCCGCCTCCGACATCTATTATCTCTACCACGCCATGCTCGCGCACTATCAGAACGACGATGATTCCGGGCTCCAGGGCTATTCCGCCAAGGCGCTGGCGCGGATCTGGAAGGCGCAACGCTTCTCGTGGTGGATGACGATGCTGCTGCATCGCTTCCCCGACCGGCTCGAATACGAGGACCGGCTCCAGCAGACGGAGCTGGAATATCTCCTCTCGTCTGAGACGGCACAGCGCCTGCTCGCGGAGAATTATGTGGGACTGCCGTTCTAGCGTGGAGTGGACCCGAAAAGCGGTGCGACGCTGCGCTACTTTCCTTCCAGAATATTCACCGGCGTCCAATCCGACCCCGGTGGATTTATAGCGAGCGCAGTCGCGCGCTTGCCAAAAAGCGCTGACGCCGGATCCATTTCCGCCGTTCGCCCGAACGCATCAGCCGCCTTCGCAAACTCCCTTGCCCGCCAGCACGCCAACCCTTCCGCATACGCGGCGGCAACCTTCGTCTGCCCGGCACTCTCCGTGCCCTTGTCCGCGAGGGGCTCGAACACCTTGATCGCCTCGCCGCGTCCTATCAATTTGATGGCGTCGAGCTCGCGCCAGGCGAAAGTATCGCCTGTCTGCGCGACAGTCGTTTCTGACGCCATGATGGCGGTGCCATAATATTTGTTGGCGCCTTCGAGCCGCGAGGCGACGTTCACGGTGTCGCTCATCACGGTGTAGTTGAAGCGGCGGCGGGAGCCGATATTGCCGACCACGGCCTCGCCGCTGTTGAGCCCGATGCGGTGCGACAGGCCGTGGCCGGCGAAGGCGGCGCTGCCGGCGTTGAGCTCCGCCAGCTTTGCGTGACATTTCAGCGCCGCGTGAACGGCGTTGCGCGCGTGGGCCGGATCGTCGGCGGGGGCACCGAACATGGCGACGATGGAATCGCCGATATATTTGTCGACATAACCGCCATGGCTCTCGATGATGTCGGTCATGGCGGAGAGATATTCGTTCATCAGCGTCACCAGCTCGCCCGGCGTCATCGTCTCGGCG
Source organism: Bradyrhizobium sp. MI1.3 (assembly GCF_055811695.1). Lineage (NCBI taxonomy): Bacteria > Pseudomonadati > Pseudomonadota > Alphaproteobacteria > Hyphomicrobiales > Nitrobacteraceae > Bradyrhizobium > Bradyrhizobium sp. MI1.3. The sequence continues at coordinate 135,505 of NZ_JBVVPQ010000015.1, forward strand.
ATGGAGGAGAAGCCGCTCAGGTCGGAGAAGAACATCGTGACGTTGCGCATTTCGCCGCCGAGCGCCGGCATCTTGCCGGAGGCCACCATCGTCTCGATCACCTCGGGCGCGAGATAGAACGCAAAGCTCCTGCGCAGGAAACGCTCGTCACGATCGGCCAGCACGAAACGGTAGCCGATCATCATCGCGAGCCCGGCAAGGCTTGCGAGTGCCGGCTCGGTCAACGGCAGCGCCAAGGCATGGACGAATGCACCGACGGCCACAGCGGCGTATACGGCGGTGAGGCCGAGCCATGCGATCAGTGCGCCACCCGGTGCGAGCACGCAGGCCGCGCAGGCCACGATCGCTGCGAACACGATGGTGAGAATGCTCCGCAGTGGAAAGCCGAGCTCGGTCACCGCATCGCGTTCGATCAGATTTCGCACCGCGTTGGCATGCACGAAGACACCGGCAATGTCGCTGCGAGCCTTCTGTGCGGTGTTCGCCGGGACGGGCAGGGCGCATCGTGGCCCCGGCGTTCCGTCATACCCGCCGGACAGCCGCATCGAGGTGAGCTTGCGGTCCGCGAAATTGAGGACGGTCCCGAGCAGCACGACCTTGCCGTCGAAGGCGCGACGGAAGAAGTCGCGGTCACCTTTCTCCACGCAGGCACGCAGGTCGGCGAAGGAGAAGGTCGGAATGTCGCGGCCCAGTCGTCGAAAATTGAGCGTCAGTGTGTTCGGCACGGCGCTCGGAATTGCATAACCGAACAATTCGGTTGCGCCGGAAGGTGCGATCTCGGGCTTTCCACCGAGCGCGCGCGCGGCGAGCTCGACCGCCATCGTGGGGACCGGCTTACCGTCGATCGAGAAGCTGAGCGGCATTCGCCGGATCACGTCATCAGTGTCGGTATGGACGTTGAGGGAACGGACAGCATTCTTCACCGCAAATCGCTGTGCGGAGTAAGGCGCGTCCGGATGGTCGTTGCTCAGGATCTCGCCGAGGACCAGTTTGCCGTTGTCGGAAAGCTTCCGCAAGGCTATGAGATAGTCCCGGTCAAAACCCTTCATACGGTCGCCGAGCGGCGCGTCGCCGAAGGGAATCTCCGACTGCTCGATCGAACTCGGAAAGATGACGTCGAAGCCGATGACCTTGGCACCGCCGTCGCTGATACTCCCGAGCACCCGGCCGATCTCGCGCGTCCAGGTCTGCGTTGGCGATCCCTTGAACGGCGGAGTGTCGTAGGTCTCGCCGTCGATGGCCACGACGACGACCGGTGATGTCGCGGGATCGCGGTGGTCGCCGACGAGCTTGCCGCGCAGTGCCGTGAGGATGTCGAGCGACAGGCCCTGCAGCGTCTGGAACGGCGGAGACGTGACGACGGCGCCTGCAAGAAGCGCAATCAGGATCGCTGCAACGATGTCCCGTCTGCCGATCCGCCGCATCGCCCCGTCGCTAGCTGCCTATTCGAGCCGCAGCAGGCGTCCCACGATCGGCGTCGGCGACGACGTGGCGCTGGGATCGACCTGGAAGGCATAACGCTTGGTGCCGAGGATGGCGAGATAGCTGCCGCCCGGCGTCAGCGACTTCCCGGCCTTGGCGAAATCATAGAACTTGCCGCCGACCATCGTCTCGCTCTTGAGCGGCACGCTGATCGTGGGCTCCTTGCCATCGGTGCGTTCGATCACCAGGGTGCTGCCGCTCTTGGCCTGCACTAACGGCGCGACGCCGTAGAGCGTCGGCAGCTTGGCCGGAGCGCTGCCCTTGGCGTCCGACCGCATGGTGCGGAAGGTCGTCGCGGCACTCTGGTTCGCCTCGCGCTCCGACAGTTTTGCCGCGTTGGTATCGCAGGGCACCTTTTCCCGCTTGACCTCACCGAGTTGCACGGTGCTCTGCTCGGTGCCGACCATGATGACGCCTTCGCTGATGGTCTCGCGCTGGCACGATTTGAGATAGCTGAGCGTAATGGTTGCCTTGGGCCCCAGCTTGATGATCTTGCCCGGCGCCACGTAATCCATGAACGCGACACCGTCGACCTTGCCTTGCACCTCCTCGACGATGGCGGCCGGGGTCTCCGCCAAAGCGGGGGCAGCAAGACAGCACGCGCCGACAACAGCGCCGATCAGGCTTTTCATGGGAATTCTCATCCAATTCGACCGATACTTGCCCGGTCCCCGTCCAGGCCCGATGCTTAGCAGCGAAACGCCCAGGCAAGTGTGACCGGAATCACTCTCAGATATTGGTGCACTCTATCAGGAAGAGGTTCAAACCGGCGACCGGAGAAAACAGTGCGCCGGCAAGCTGTTGGCCGGATGGATAATTTCATTCGGCTGGGACGGCCTCGACCGGGTGGCCCTCCGCTGCACTCTCTATAATGGGCGCGAGCGTGATAATGGGAGCCAGCGTGGCTCGGTCTTCTGGTGCGGCGTCGTCTGTTGACCGGCCGCGATCTCCACGACTTTGTCCCATCGCGACAGGAAGGCTGGCTGTCACGAACTGGTTGGAGTTGATAGCGGTCATATGCAAGCTGCCAAACGAAGTCGGCACGCCGATCGTTTTTAGCGCGGTATCCAACGAAGTCCAGCTTTCTTGCCCGCTGCACGGGGGAACGTGCGCCCGCCCGCGTCGCTGCGCGTCGGCAGCAATTTGACTGGCTCGCTTTGCAGGACGTTAACCGTGGCGGAATGCTCCCCGCGCGGGTCATTGTCGCGCCCCAGAGTTGGTTGCAAATACGTTTGGGTTTTACGGTGGATGTTTTCATGCTGAGAGACGGCAAATATGCGGCCTGGTTCAGGACCCCGCGCGGTCAGGGCACGGGCGTCGTGCATCTGGCGGAGGGACGAATCTCCGGCAGCGACAGCTTCTTCACGTATGGCGGCTCTTACCGAATCGACGAGCAGCGCTTCACGGCGGTTCTGACCACGCGGCGACATGCCGAGGGGCCGCCGACTGTGTTCGGGCTCGACGAAGTCGAGGTCAAGCTCTCGGGCGTGTGCAGCGGCGCGATGGCGACTTGTTCCGGAACGGCCGAGCAGGCGCCCGATGTGACCTTCGAGGCGACGCTGATTTACAGCCAGGACGAGGTGCCCGCCGTTGAGGCCAGAGGTGCGGTCGTGAAGCTCAACGCCGACAAGCTGCCCAAGGGTCTCGACGGCCGCTCGCGATCGCGCCATCCGTTTGCGCCGGGATCGCTCGGCTCAGAACGGAATAGACCATAGGCCACGTCTTATCCCGCCTGATCGACTTCGACGATGTCGTCAGGGCTGCTTAAGCGGATGAGCCCTCTGGTGCCAGGCCCAGGCGGTGCGGATCACAGTCGGCAGATCCGAATGTCGCGGCACGAAATTCAGCACTTTTCGCGCTGCGGAGGGATCGGCGACCAGATAGGTGGGATCGCCGGCGCGGCGTGGTTTGACGGTGTGGGGCACCTCGCGCCCGGTCTCCTGCCTGATGGCAGTCAGAATTTCCCGCACCGAAAAGCCGGAGCCGGTGCCCAGATTGAAGCTCCCGCCGGCATGCCCTTGTTCCAGCAGCTTCAGCGCCGCGACATGCGCCGCGGCGAGGTCGGTGACATGGATGTAATCGCGGATGGCGGTGCCATCGGGCGTGTCGTAGTCCTCGCCGAACACGGCAAAATCGACATGGCCCTGTAATGCCATCATGGCGCGCGGAATGAGATGGGTTTCATTGTCACGCAATTCGCCGATGCCGCCGGCAGGATCGGCGCCGCTGGCGTTGAAATAGCGCAGGCAGAACGCGCCGAAGCCGTAAGCGGCGCGGTAATCGGCGAGCATGCGCTCGATCATCCATTTCGATGCGCCATAGGGGTTGATCGGCGCGCAGGGGAAGTCTTCCGGCAGTTCCTTGGAATCGGCATTGCCGTAGACGGCGCCGGTCGAGGAGAACACGATACGATGGCAGCCCGCATTGCGCATCGCCTGCAATAGCGACAGCGTGCCCTGCACATTGTTGATGTAGTACTTTTGCGGGTCGGTCATGGACTCGCCGACGAGGCTCGCCGCCGCGAAATGCATGACCGCCGTGATTTTGTGCTCGGCGAAGGCGCGCGCCAGCGTGGCGCCGTCGAGCAGATCGCCTGTTACCAGCGGGCCGGCGACGAACCCGCGATGACCTGTCGACAGATTGTCATAAACGACGGGCTGATAACCGGCGGCGGTCAGGGCGCGACAGGCATGCGAGCCGATATAGCCCGCGCCTCCCGTAACGAGGACAGTCGGTCGGTCGGTCATGTCTGCTTACCTCGAGGTGAAATCAACGATCATCCATGCGTCCGCGGCCAGCACCAAATCGGCACACAGCACGAGCACCGCAAGCGTCAACCATTCGAAACGCTTGCCGAAGGCGGGGACACGCCGCGTGGCACCACGGGACACGACATCACTCGAGGAGAGGGCTTCCGAAGTGATCTGTCCCAATGTGATTGCCTCAGTTCGACAGTTGATCGATCGGGTGAGCATAGATTGATCTTCGCCGTATGCAACCCACCGGGGGCTCGCCACGATTGTCCTTCTTCGTTTAGCTCGCATTGACCCTATCATTGCGAAACGGTCGGCGCGCGCATCGCGGCAACCGAAGCTTTAAGCACGAAAAATAAGCTGATGCCGAGTAAAGGAGTGACTGAAACATGGCACAGATCTGGATGACTTATGACGAACTCGCCGGGCTTAGTGGCTGCACGCCTGCCGAGGCCAGAATGCGGGCCATCCATTTGTCACTTGACCGCCGCAAAAGCCGCGATGGCGCAACCCGCGTTAAGCTCGATCTGGCGCTGACGGCTAAATTTTTCGCATCTGTCCGGGACGCCGGTTTTGATCTGGACGGCGCCATCGAGGCGCTCCAAGCCACCCATCGGCAGATGGCAGAACTCCTGTCGCCGAACCAGTTCCAGGGCCGGCGCCGGTCGGCTTAGCCCCCGCATGCAATCGATCACGCTCCGGGCACGAGGAGCCGAGATTCTCGCGGTGCTTGTTCCGAATCAGGCATAAATCTCCATCCGGATTTTCCATTGCGGGCCGGGTTAACCGCAGCGGGCCGCAGAGCCTGCAGGAGGATGCCATGAGGAACGACAGCGATCGAGGCTACGCGACACTGTTGGGAGCGGCGATGCTGGGCGGGCTGATCATCATGACAACCGCAACGGCAAACGCAGAGCTTGTGAAGTTGCAGGCCGATTTAAAAGGCAGCAATGAAGTGCCTCCGAACAACTCGCCTGGAACAGGCAAGGCCGAGGCGACCTACGATACCGAGGCGAAGACCCTCACCTATACGGTCAGCTTTTCCGGCTTGACCGGGCCAGTCATGGGGGCACATTTCCATGGCCCCGTGGAGCCCGGCAAGAACGCCGGCATCGTGCTGCCGTTCAAGACGGTGCAAAGTCCGATTCAGGGGAGCGCAACGCTCACGGAAGCTCAGGCTGCGGATCTGCTGGCCGGGAAATGGTACGCGAACATTCATACGGCCGCGAACCCGGGCGGTGAACTACGCGGACAAATGATAAAATAAGGACGGTAACTTCCCGATGCAGACGTGCAGGCCCGGCATCTGCTCAGGAGGGCGGTCTCGGTAAGAAGGCCAGGATTGTTTGAGCGAGGAGGACCCCGACGGTCCCGCCTGCTGCTTTTTGCAGCACGTCCAGGAAACCCGGGTCACGATCGGGCGTCATTGCTTGCAGGATTTCGAGTCCCATTGCGACCGCCACGACAAGCGCGCATGCGAGAGCGAGCCGACCGGGCAACAGGAAGGACAAAAGAAATCCCAGCAACCCGTAGGCGCTGAAGCGCTCGATCACGACGACCCAATAAGCCTCGTGATGACCGATAAGCACGGGTCTCCCCGCCAGTCTCGCAAGCGTGGCATAGACGATGAGCGCGAAGCAGATTCCTGCGGCTGCGATAAGGTGGTTTCGGCGCATTGGACGATCATAGCCGGACCGGAGCCAGGCCGCGTTGAAAGATGAGAGTATCGTTAAGGCTGATTGAGCAGGGCGCCCGGTGCGGCGCGTTTTGCCGTCTCGGGTTAACGGCTCAATCCAGTCAGGCCACCAACACCGCGTCGGTCGGCAATTTAGCGCTCTGCGCCAAGCAGCGTGACTCGACCAACTCGTTGAATCGCGGGAAGGGCAGTGGGGCGGAGACGAGATAGCCCTGCCCCTCCTCTACGCCGGATGAAATAAGCGCCTGGACCTGCTCTTCCGTCTCGATGCCTTCCGCGACCACCGTCATTTGGAGGTCCTTCGCAAGTGCGACCAGCATCTCCACGATCGTGGCAGTCGATGCGTCCACGGTGATCGTGTCGACGAAAAATTTGTCGATCTTGATTGTATTGGCGCCCAGGCCCTTGAGCCGAGATAGCCCGCTGTGACCGACGCCGACGTCGTCGATGGCGACGCGAAACCCGTAGTCCCTGAGTTCGCTGACCACGGCTGCGGCGCGTGCGAGGTCGTCGAGTTCGTCGCGCTCGGTCACCTCGATGACGATCTGGCGCGCGGAGACGTGCGCCGCCATGACTGTGCGGCGAAGCGTTTCAATGAAGCCTGCACTCAAGAGATGCTTTGGCACGACGTTGAGGGAGAGCTTGAAATCCTTGTTCGCTTTCAACAACGGTTGCAGATCCGACAGCGCTGATCGCAGGATCTGCCAGGTCATGACCTCGATGCGGCCGCTGGATTCCGCGAGCGGGATGAAGTTCATCGGAGGCACGACCGATCCGTCTTTGAGCAGCCACCGAGCCAACACCTCGCAGCCCTTGATCCGACCGGTCTTGAGCTCGAAGATTGGCTGGTAGTACGGCTTGAATTCGTTCGCGGCCAGCCCGCGATCGAGATCGGCGACGGGCCCTTCCATGCGGCGGCTCCGCGCCAAAAGCTCGCCGAAAAGCGCGCCGATTGCAAACGCTACGGCCAACGCCGGCCAGTAGGCCTCGCTGTTCCACGTCGAGAGGATGCCGCGTTCGAGGCGGATGGTCGCATGGAGAGGGAATCGAGCGGAATTTTTGTTGAGATCGATCGGGGCCTGCAAGGCTTTGTCGGGATCGAGCAGGAATTCGCCAAGTTTCTCGCCGTTGCTCAAGGCGAGGATCACTTCGCTATGGGCGCGCAACTCGGCGGGCATGATGTCGAACAGGCTGGCGTTGACGCCAAGAATGGCGACCAACGCGGCATTGCCATTGATGTCTTTGAGCACGCCCAGAGCATCGCCGCCGAATTGCTCGACACGGAAGAGCGAAAGGCTCTTGTCGTGCGAGGGAAGCATATCGCGGCGGTCGATCCATCCCTTGTCGAATTCCAGCGTTTCGGAATAGGCCGAACAGATCACCGAGCCATCAGGGTTGACGAGGCGCACGTCCTTGATCGCGGAGCGCTGGTAGACGTGGAGCCGGATCGCCTGCAGCGTCGCGGGCCCGCAATCGGCAAGGTCGCGCCGCGCGAGTTCGCCCAGGCTCGCGCCGGCAAAATCGACCGCAAATTCGGCGCGACGCAGAACGACTTCGGTCAATTCGTCGAGCTGATGGGTCTGCTGGTACCGAATGAACGAAGTTGCCGCAAAGTGGCCGGCCGCGCCGAACACGGCCGTGCTCGCGAGCACAAGCGCCGCAAATGCGAAAGTCGGTCGCTGCAATCTCATTCGGCCCGGCGGAACAGACGTCGGCCGATCTTAGTCAGGACGCGCTAAAATAGGGTTTAATGCCCGGACGGGGCATGTGGAACCGGCCTTTGGGGGTTGGGCAGGCGAGTGACCCGTCTGCCCCCGGGGCCGGGGCCCTATCGAAAATGCCTCTTAACCTTCCGCTCCCAAGTTCTGGCGGCCCATTCGATGGCGGAGGGAAGCGGGTGCGGGATTGTAGGGCGCGATGGAAGTCTGCCGGGTGCTGCCACCATGCTGGGGCCGGGTGGCTCGCAAGCGCAAGACCACGAAGGCGATATTGATAGCCAACCAGACCATGATGACGCAAATGGCAAGATGTGCCACGGCCAGACCTCGCGATGAAGTTGGAGTCAACGCGAGCGCGCTGGTTCGGTTCCCTGGCGAACAGGGTTAGAGCGCGTTTATTTCATGCAGCTGAATTCGAGGCTTTCGAGCGGACGGTGGTCTCACCTTGGCTTGAGTCCTGGCTCCAGTCCGATGAGCAACACGTCGCATTCGTTCTTCGTCAGAATCGGAGATCGCGCGCCCGCGGTCATCCATGACGTCGTTGGCGAAACACCGCCGCACGCCTAGGCCTTTTTCCTCGCCTTCGTTTTCAACGAAAGACCAAGGCGCAAGGCCATGCGCTTGATCGCATCGGGCGATCGTCCGAGCTGTTTCGCCGCCTCCTCCAATGAAGCCGAAGACTTGGCCAACTCCATCAGCCGGCGGTCTTCCTTGAACGACCAGGGCTTGCGCGCCATAACCGAAATCATCCTCTCGTCGAGACAAAGACAAAGCCGCCAAGCGGACCCATGTCGCTCGACGGCTTTGCTTGGGTGGGGCCGAGCTTGGGGAAGCCCGGTGAGGCGATGGGATAAGCGATCGGTGAGACTTCGCAACAAACAACGCGGATTAAGCTAACCGCTCAACCTTAACGCGTCTAATCCGGACTTCGTGGCTCCGTATTATCACGGAGATTTCAATGCTGATCAGCAGCGGCCGTCGCCGCGTTTTGAGTGGTTCGAAGCCGAACTTATCGACCGGCGATTCTGAAGGCTGCATGGACCGGGGCCGTCGACGTGAACCCGGATTAACATCCGGCCGGATTTAACTTCAACAGTGAGACGTTTTGGTCTTTCCGGGCCCCCGGCCGTCGGGGCGACGACCAAACTTCGATCAACTCTTGCACAAGCTTCATCGTCGCCTGACAAAACTTTCAGCGGCGCCGATCTTGAAGTCGTCACAACGACAAGATGAAATGCAATGGGAGGAACGCGCCGGAAAAATGGGACGTTCAAATGTTGGCAATCGTGGTCTTGGGTTCGATCTTCGCCGGCGGTTTTGCTTGCGGCTATGGTGCGAGGGCGTGGCGCTCGCGAAAGCGATCGGCAAGATATCGTCTCTATGCGCCCTATACTCCCGCGGCAACAGGGGCGGGACGAAGTCGGTCGCCGTCGTAATGGTGGAATCTCGCGCGTGGCCTGTTTGCCGGACGATCTCAGTAGCATGATCGAAATAACCATGTACGGTTAGGTTAACTTGTCGCAACTCTTGAGAGCCTAGCCGACGTCACCTAGAACATATCGATTGACAGCGAAAGTTTAGTCGCCCCGATTTTTCCGGGGCCCGCGTTAGGGTAGGCGTAAATGGCGTATCTGATTGCGTTGTTGAGCGCGATAATTTGTATCCTTGTTTTGACGGTTTTCGTTCGCGACTATGATCGACACCTGAAAGATCTTCCAGGTCCTTGGATCATGGACGAGGCTCATTCGAATGACTGAAAGGCACAACGCGCCCCGCAGGTATTTCGTTGATGCGCAAGGGAAACGGGTGCTGATAGGGCTGTCGCTTCCGGAAACGGCCGAGTTCGAAGCGCTGGATGTGACATCGGGAGAGACGGTTGAAATCGCGGCCGAAATCGGTCTGAGCGATGGAGCCGCCGCGGCGGACGAAGCTCGATGGCGTGAGCTCTATTCCAAACACGAAGGAGCCTGGCGGGCGTGGATCGTACAAAGCCAGGCGGAGCGGCCACAAGGTTCAAGCTTTGTTAACTATGTCTGACCGATGTTAGCGGTCCAAATCTCGAACGTGGGATGGCCCAAATGTTTCAGCTGTTCCTGAGAGCGCGCGCACACAACTTTCTCAGCTCCCGCCGTGAGGACAAGGGCTTCAAGGCCCGTACCGTCGAGCGCGATGCGGAGACGGACCGCGTTCGAATCGATGCCGTCATGGTCGCGATCGATGCGGCATTGCGCGATGCGGAGAGGGAGCAGGTCGGCCTCGGACGACGCGTTGATGACGCACTTGCGCGTGCATCCGTCACCTTCGGAAACGGCACCGATGAATATCTCGAACGGGAGCCGATCGACAGCCATCATCAAGATCTCTTTGCCGCCGATATCTCCAACGGCCAGCGGCGGCTCAAGGAATTGGCAAATACCATCACTCACTTGAGGTTTATCAGGACCGCGATGCTCACGCGCTTTCCGAACCTGAAGCCGCCGCAGCTCAATAGCTAGGATCGAGGCTTTGGCTCGGCATCTGCCGTCTGGTGAAAAGCAGCAGGTCCGGGCGCGATGGATATCTCGGCCCGAGAAGCATCATCTCTCGCAGAGCAGCTTCTGCCACCAGACATTTCGGCGCCGCTTTGCCGTTTGGCTCTTCTGTCCTTTTTGATATGGTCCCGTCCTGTTCTCGGACGGATTGAAGGAGCGAGCCAGGTGATCTCCAGAAATTTGCAAAGGTCGATGGGATTGGCATTAATTTTGGCTATTGGCGCACCAGTCACGGCTTCGGCCGTCACGGTAGAAGTAGCGCGCGCATGCGACGCAGCTTTGGCCAAGGCCTTTCCCCCAAAGCAAATCGGCAATCCCGCTGCGGGCAGCGCCGGGACTGTCAAGGAGCGGCGCGATTATTTGAGCAAATGCGTCGCGAACAACGGCAAGGTCGATGATGCTCCGGCGGATGCGCCTAAAGACGCCAAGGCCAAGAAATAAACGAAACGCGTCGCGCCACTTTAGCGTCGCGGCGGGCAGGGGGAGTAGAAAGCGCCGTTCGTTGCATTGATGCGTTCGACGCATTGGTTGGGATCAGTCGGCGTCCCGGCCACCGTGAAGTCATAGCCCATACCTTTGACGACCACGACGTAGCGACCCGGCGAAAGCGTAAAGCCGTCCTGCTCCGGCTGCAGCGATAGCATTCGCGGCTGATCCTCGACCGGACCTACTTTGTAAGGGTAGGACATGCTGCGGATGACCCAGGTGTCGCCGGCAGTGACCATGGCCGCTTTCCCGGATGCATCGACGCCCATCGCTCGGGAGACTTTTGCGACCACCCGAACCTCGGTCCCGGTTGCATCGACACCACCGTCGGGCCTGAACACAATGAAGCTGACATCTCCGCTTGTCAGGGTCGTTGCGCTCGGCGTGTTGATTGCCGCTGAGATCGCGACACGACGGTCCGGAATCTTCCCGGCGACCGGCTTGAGCTCCTGGAGCTGGCCCTCGCTCAGGGCGTAGACGCCAAACGCTGTCGGCAACGGCATCGAGGGTTGCGCAGCCGGCGTCGGCTCCTTCGGTGTCCGTTCGACGCTCTCACCGCTCGATGGAGTCACAGCCACGGTGGGTTGAGGCTCGGGGGCCGAGGTGCGCTTGGACAGCGTCGTGGACTGCCACAATGCGAGGGATTGCGTCCTCAGCCGCGGCCAATAAGTAACCGCGGCGCTGGCGCTGGCAATGATGACCAGGATGGCGGCTAATCGCATGAGGGAGTTGAGGATGCGGCTTCGCTGAGATTGGTCGAGCGGTCTGGGCCGCGCGACAGAACCACGCCTGGTTTCCGCCGCCGTCGGCACGGGCGGCGAAGGCGGAACGGGCGCCAGATGCAGAACGGGCTGAGGACCCGGGGGATCGAGTGGCGACTGATGCGAAGCGGCGTCTAGCGCCGACTTCGGCTCTGTTGACAGCGCGTCGCGCTCGCTGCGTTCAAATGATAGCTCAACGTCCCGAATGGCGCGTTCGAGCACTTGCTGCAGCTCGCGTGATTCCCGTGCGTCGCCATGGGTGAGTTGTTCCAGAAGCTTGATCCGGGCAAGCTCGTATACGATCTCGCGGATCTGCCGGGGGTCGCCGGATATGTCGCGAATCCGCCCGGAGAGGAGGCGCACAAACCCGGCCTTGATCGCGTGCGTATTTGGCGCGCCGGCGGCGGTGTCGCTGGGGTCGGTCATCAAGCCGATCAAGTAACCCGGAACAGGCTATTTCGCTAGTCATTTCCCCGTCAAATCCCATCTCTGCGAAAGCCGCTCTGATCGCCAACCTTGCAAGAGCCCCTTGTCGAACAGCTTCCGGGGCTTGCTTTTGGGCAGAAAGCTGTGACAGTTCGACGAGCTCCTCTTTCCGGTATTTTGATCATGCGCGACGGTTTCATAGCACTCACGTTTGTGGCTCTCCTGGTGCAACCTTCTTTTGCACAAGGGACCAAGGACAAGGCCAATTTGACGAGCACCAGCATCGTGACCACCCCTACGAAGAAAACCCAAACGGCCCAGAGCGCCTCCCGACCCACAGCCATCCGGAACCTGGCGCCGGGCAAGCTGCCGAGCGGGATGGCGGCTCAGGGGGTCTGGAGAGACGGCAAGCTGATCGCCGTGCCTCGGCAATGACGCCCAAGCAAGCGTGAAGGAACGGTGATCGCCTCTCCGATGTTCTCGCTTGGGAGGCATCTCATGAAACGATTAGTCCTGACCGCAGTTGCGCTTTTTGTGACCGCAAGCACGTGGGGTCCAAGCGCTTTGGCCCAGGGGGTCAATGATCCGTCGACGCCCAACCGAAATGTCATCATCGTCAATCCCTCGCAGCCTGCGCCGAGCACGGCTACGCAGAATATCCCGAGCCAGATTCAGCCGCCTCTGGTGAGCGGGGGGCGCGCACGCCCCTATTATGGAAGCAGAACGCGGGGGAGTGGGTCGAGCAGGCGCTAGTCTGGCTACTGTGCGTTGGGTGTCATTCCGCCGCCGGTGGGGAAGTTGCTGGCTTTGAGCGCCATTCCACTGACGCGGAAGCGGACATTTCCCGCCAGATACAAATAGTCCGAGGTCGTGCTGCTGACGGTCCGCACCTCGACATAGGTCAGCGTGATCGACCCCACGCTTGGGGTTACCTGGGTGATGTCGACAAACCGAGCTCCCGGGAAAAGCTTCTGGTCGAGGCCATAGAAGATCTTTTCCCGCTCTGACCACAGCACGAAGTGACCGCCGGCCTTCTGATCAACGGCTTCGTATTGCGTATGGATCACTTGCGGGTATTCGATCTGGCCTGCCGTTGCAAAGTGAGTCCCCAAAAAGATCACCAGAACCAGGCAAGTAATGTTGCGGACCACTGGTCAATACCCTCGCGCGCTAAAGCACGAAGCTTGCCCGCGATTTGGCTTTCGTGCAATCGGCAAACGTATACATTGAATGGAGTGGACGAGACGTTTCCGGCTCTTGCTCGTTCTTGTTGCTCTGCCCTGGAGTTACAGCGTGCGAACCGCGCGACCCCACACCTCACTAGCTCATGCAAGGCGGCTTGGGCCGCTGTCTGGAGCGGTCCTGACCGTTGCCGGTGCGATCGGCTTCGGTCTCGCCAATCCCCCCTCGTGTTTTGCCCAGACCGACCCGGAGCCCTCGGTCAACGACTATCTTCCGCCAAGCGAGCCGGAAGTCAGCCGTGACGAATGGCGTCAGCGTATCGAAGATGCGCGGCGAAGATCCAAGGAGCTCTCGCGCGAGCGGCGGGACCATCCCGAGCTCTATAAACCGGTCCCGGAGGATCCGGATCTTGTCGCGACCGAACGTCTCCTCAACGATGACAGCCTGCAGCGTGGCGACATCGTCTCGACCAAGAAGGGCATGTTCGTCTACCAGGGGCGACCGGATCAACCGCGCCGCGAGCAGGATTTTGTGCCGATCGCGCCAAAAGCGACGCGTTGAAATTGACGACGAACCAGCGGGCTAAGTCGCGCTCGAAGGCTCAGTACCGCCGCAAAATCTGATTGAACTTCGGATCGGTCCCCTGCGTGGTCTCCAGAAGCAGGGACTTGCCCTGCGGCGTGGCCTGCAGGTAGGCAGCGATCAGGAGCTGCTCGTAGCGCGAGCGGTTGGCAAGCGCCGAGCGAACGTCCGATTGCGCCAGCAGCTTGATCTCTTCGTCGGCGGCCGCCGCGCTCGAGGTGACGGTTTGGAGCCGTGCGAAGGCGACGGCGATCGGCACCGCGCCGGTCAAGTAAGACATTTTCACTGCAGGGGTCACCGGCTCGCCCGCCTGCGCCTTCAGCGTGCCGAGCGTGAGCCAGAGCGCGGGCCGAATGGGCGATACTTTCAGGGCCGCAACAACCGCATCCTGGGCCGCCTTGTTCTCGGTGGCCCTGCTGGTCGCATCGGCTGCAGGATGGTGAAGAAAATCCGCGGCTTTGGCCGCCGCATAATTCGCCAGCAAGTCGCCGTCCAATGAAAGGGGCGCCAGAACGCCCGAAGCGGCTACCTTGACCTTCTCGGGCGGAAACTCGCCCAAGAACAAATCGCTCGCCCGAAAGTTCGACCGCGTGAGGTCGCCGTAAAAGCCCAATGCTGCGTAAAGCAGCAACATCACTGCGATGCAGGCGCCAATGATGCGAAGCAAGATCATGCGGCTCATGATGAATTTCGATGTCCGCGTGGAAGGCGCGGGAGTCGGCCAGCAACTCTGCAAAAGCCCTAAATTGCGAGCAGACTATCGCCCTGGATTGTGAGCAAGGTCAAGTTGCCGGTCGCGTAAGCGCCGGTGTCGATGTTGATCCGGTTCGAGCGGATATCCGGGACGCTGACCGGGGTATGGCCGTGGACGACATATTTGCCGAAGCGTCTTTCGGACTCGAGGAATTCCTCGCGGATCCAGAGCAGGTCCTCCTCCTTTTGACGTTCCAGGGCGACGCCCGGCTTCACGCCGGCGTGCACAAAGAAGAAGTCGCCACACGCGAAGGACGGGCGGAGCTGCTGAAGAAACGAAAGATGCTCCGGCGGAAGCGCCTGCCTCAACCCTTCGATCAGCTCAATCTGCTGCTCCGGCGTGGGATTCATCGTCGGGTTGATGCCGTAGGAAACGAGAGTCAGCAGGCCGCCGTAGCGACGCCATTCATCCAGGCGTGCCGGGTCCTTGAGGACCTCGAGCAGGAACACCTCGTGATTGCCTTTGAGGCACACTGTCTCATGCGACTTCGAGCGCTCGATCAGGAGATCAATCACGGCGCGCGAGTCCGGGCCTCGGTCGACATAGTCGCCAAGAAACACCTGAATCGCTCGTTCGGGAGCGGAGCGGGCAAGGTCGGCGTCGATGACGGTTAAGAGCGACTGAAGCAGGTCGGCGCGTCCGTGCACATCGCCGATGGCATAGATCCTCACGCCATCGGGAAGCCGAGGCTTGATGTTCTTGCGAAAGCGCTTGGAAAGGCCCATCAGCTAATCGAATCGGGTCTGGCGTCAAAAATGCAGGGCATGATCGCTCATAGCAGAACAAGTTACGCGTCGGTATTCTTAATTGTTTCTAACGGAGTCGCGGCGGTTTTGATTAAAGGATTGCTCGGCTTTTGAGCCGGATTTCAAGACGTCTCGCGTAGCGTTTCCCCAACAAGAAATGGGGAGCGCGACATGCGCAACACTTTAAAGTTCCTGGCGATTGCCGCTGCTCTGTTGGCTGGGGCGGCTCAACACAAGGCCGAGGCCGCCTTTGTCGGCGCGCCGTCGGCGTTGCGCGGCGCCATCCAGTACATCAAGTTCGACCAGCCGACCCTGGCGCCGATGGCATTCACGATCTTTTGCCTGAAGTACGAGGGCGAGTGTAAGCCGCGACCGCAGCAAATCGTGTTCAGGGGCGGACGTCTCAAGCTTACAGCCGAGCGCATGGCCCAGCTTCAGGAGGTCAATCGGCGGGTCAACAGCGCGATCCGACCTGAGCCCAATTTGGAGGGGCTGCGCGGCGAGAAATGGCTGCTGCATCCCACCAGCGGCGACTGCAACGACTATGCCGTGACAAAACGCCACGATCTGATTGCCAAGGGCTTCCCGGCGCGATCGGTGTTGCTCAGCGAGGTCGTGACGACCTGGGGTGAGCATCATCTCGTGGTCGTGGTGCGCACGTTCTCCGGCGATCTCGTGCTGGATAACCTCACCGGGCACATCCTGCCGTGGTCGAAAAAGTCCTATCGGTGGGTTCGCATCCAAATGCCCAAGAACCCGACCTACTGGGCGTCACTCGCTGATCGCGACGTCTAACGACGAGCGACTAATGACCGGTGCCGCGTGCGGACTGGGTGATGCTTTGGGACAATCCGAGTCCCACGATTGTTGACAGGCAAAGGATTGCTGCAGGATGCAGCAGTCCTGAACCAGCGAAGCTCTCAACCAGCGCGAAGACAAGGCAGGCCGCGGCCGCCGCAGGGAAGAACGAGTCGCGGCCGCGCTGCAAAGCCCCCAAAAACAAACGTCCCAAAGCCAACATGCCCGCCAGCAGCGCGGCGGAAAAGCCGATCCATCCGGTATCCGCGAAGATGGCAAAAGCCGTCGAGGGCGCCGTCAAAGCCGCGCCGGCATCGCTTTGGTAGATCCTGCCAACGGCCGAAAAGGTGCCTGCGCCCGCACCAAACCATCTGGTGTCGGCCAACATTCGCTCCAGCGCGGCTCTGGTTTCGGCCCCCGCATCCGGGACGAGTCGCAAAAGAATCGGCCCTGCATTCTTTTCGAACAGGAAGCTCAGGACAATCATCGCTCCGACCAGCGCGGCTAAGGACAGTGCGCCAGCGGCCAACGGCGATAGGTCGATCCTTCGAATGACAAGGATCAGCAAGATCAGCACGAGGCCAAAGCCCGCGGCGATCGCGCTGTTCGTCCCGGACAAGCCAAAAACCGCAACTGCGCTGGTTAGAGCGCCCACGAGGCCGCAAAGGCCGATGGCGACCGACCGAACGAGCGAGTGGCGCGTTTCGGCCCGCTCGGCGGCCAGCTGCATGACGGCCAGATTAAGCATAACGCCAAGACCGGCCATCGTTGTCGCCAGGTCGGAAGGGACGGCGGTTGCAAGGGCGGACGAGAGCGGGCGCAAATCCAGGGGCAGAGCCGAGACCGCCGTTACCCCGCTCAGCACAAACAGCACCAGTTCGGCACGGCTGCGGTCACGGACCACGACGATTGTCACGCTGAGCAACGAGATCGCTGCAAGCGCTTGCAACAGCGCATTCAGGGTGAGGCCGAGATCCGCCGTCACTGGCCCAAGCGACAGGCCACCCAGAGCATCGTGGCTGCTCGCCCAGATCGGATGCGCCCAACTCAGCCACAGCGGCGCCAGCTGGGCTGCGATGCAGAGGGGAATAGCGATCAGGACCCAGCGGCCCCAGACGGTGGCCCGCAGATAGTGCTCGTAGTCGGCCTTTCGTGCGCTGAAGACCGCTGCAAATAGCCCCAGGGCCGTCGCCGTCATCCCGAGCTGAACGCCGAATTTGGCGCCGGCAATGTCGAGAGCGGATGCAGAAACAACGCAAACGATGAGGGCAAAATAAGCGAAGGACAAACGTGCGCCTGGAAGGAATCCTGAAAGGGTCAGGCCACCATACAAGCCGGAGGCAAGTTTTCAAACAGAGCTCTGCAGCCCACGCAGCTCCCAGCCCAACCCCAGATCAACGAAGCGTCGCCTGCGGGATCAGACGGATTGATGCGCCACAGAGGAGGTCAGCGGGCGGTCTTGAGCGGACGGGCAAACACGCGGGCGGCACGACCCGCGGCGAGAGCAAAGCGGGCGGCCGAGCCAAAGAGATAACCGGCCTGGAGCGCGATGGCCGCGAGCGCTACGCCCTTCAGACCATCGAGAAAGCTCAGATTGGCCATCCAGCCGACCGGGATCGCGGCGAGGAGCATGACGAAGGTCAGCGGCAGGAGCACCAGGACGCGAAAGCGTTGGCCCAGAACTGCGCCTACCAGAAAGCTGAAGATCAAAACCTCGGTCATCCGAAACACTCCGTGCTCCTGACCTTAGGTTCCCCACCCTAAAAAGACCCTTAAGTCGTATGGCTAAATTTTGTCTATTGGCCGCAACTTGCCGCCAGAGAATTATAGGCTTCGCGAAGCCCGTTCAAAGCCACCACGCCTTTGATTTCACTGTCGCCTTCCTTGACTACCACAGAAAGCGAGGGCGTCGTCTGCCACTTACCAGCGGCGAAGGCGGAAACTTCGTCCGGCAGGAGGACGGCAGCGCCGGCCGCTGCCATGCTGGCCTCGACGGTCACGGCGCCTCCTGTGGCGGAGGCGATCGTGACCTTGGGGTGGCTTCTGGGCGGGAAGGGGCGGATCAGGGCCACCAGCACGTCGATCTTGCCATGGGGCGCACAGCGGACGATCAAGCCGGCAAAATCGGGATCAGACTGCATTGTCTCCGCGGTCTTGGTAATGGCGGCGAAGCTCTCCCCCTCCTTGGGACCTTGGGTCCGGCTAAACTTCCAGACGGACCCAGAGGCCTGGCCAGCGACGCGGATCAGGGGCGGCCTTAAGCAAGCGATCTCGAAAGCCGACTTAGCCGTACATGCGGCTTGCGAGCCTAAGGTTAAAGACAATGCTGCGATTGCGAAGAGCGTCACGTCAGAAGCCTCGTTTTTTGAGCATCAAGCTGAACTCCTAGCAGAGGCTTGGCCGGCAGGGGAGGCGCCAGTTCCCTAGGCGATTGCCTCCTTAGCGCGCACACCGAATATAACAAACCGTCACAAAGGGTTAATGCCGGTTCCTCCAAGTTGCGCAAACGCAACACTCCCCGTCAGATCGCTCTGTCAAACGGCCATTTGAGCTGCGAAGGCTTGTCGCAGTTCGCCGCGCACCGTACCAATTGAGTCAATTGGGGAACCACCGGGCGCCTTCATGCATGCATTTGTGACGACTCGTGTTTTGAAGCTGGCGCTTTTGAGTGTCGGCTTGGCGCTTGGCGCCTGCTCGACCAATCCCGGCTCGGGACCGTTAACGGATGACGTGAACAACCACATTCAGACGGCAAGCGCGCCGGCATACGAGCTCGTGCCGATTAATCCGGCGACGGTCAACATTCTGCACACCCATGAACCGAAGGGTCTCGCGGGGGCGTTCACGGACAAACGGCCGCCGGCCAGCATCGTGTTCGGGATCGGTGACGTCGTCAGCGTGACCATCTTCGAAGCTGCCGCGGGTGGTCTGTTCATCCCGGCCGAAGCCGGTGTCCGCCCCGGTAACTTCGTGACGATACCGGACCAGGCTGTCGACAACGACGGCTTCATCACCGTGCCGTATGCCGGTCAGATCAAGGCGGCAGGCCTCACTGCGGTCCAAATTCAGCGCGCGATCGTTGAGAAGATCTCCAACCGCGCCATTGAGCCGCAGGTCGTGGTTGCGATGTCCTCGCAGCGGACCCAGCTGATCAGCGTGCTCGGTGAGGTCAACTCGCCGGCGCGCTATCCGGCGAGCGCCGCGGGCGCGAAGGATAAGGTACTCGATGCGATTACGCGCGCTGGCGGCATCAAGGGCCAGGGCTTTGAGACCTGGGTCATGCTGGAGCGTGCCGGCAAGCGGGCAACCGTGCCGTTCGAGAATCTGGTCATGAGCCCGGAGAACAATATCTATGTTCGTCCGGACGACAGCGTCTATGTCTATCGCGAACAGCAGAAGTTCCTCGCGTTCGGTGCCAGCGGACAGAGCGGCGAGTTCAACTTCGATGCGTGGCGCATCAACCTTGGCGAGGCTGTCGGCAAGGCCGGAGGTCTCCTGGATGGCCAGGCTGATCCGGCGTCCGTCTATCTCTACCGCCGCGAGCCGCGCGAGGTTGCCGCCCAGCTTGGCATCGACGTCAGCAAGTACACAACCGAGACGATCCCGGTCATCTTCAACGTGAACTTCCGCGATCCGGGCGGCTTCTTCCTCGCCACCAAGGTCATGATGAAGAACCAGGACATCATCTACGTCTCGAACTCGCGCAACGTCGAGGTCACGAAGTTCCTGACCTTCCTCCGGGTGATCATGGCGACCGGCAGCGATGCCGTGAACCTCTCGAACGACGCGCTGATCTTCCGCAACAACGTCAAGCTGGCGCCGTAAGGCGGGGCCAACTTGATCGACCAAAACGATGGCACCGGGGCTTTGTCCCGGTGCCATTTGCGTTGAGCGATCGAGGCGGGTGCTGTTCGCGTTTGGATCAAGGCACCACCGAGCAAGGCTCACCGGTGATCGGTCACCCCGCGCGGTTGCGAGGCTTCATGCGCTTTCGACGGCAAGCATTCTGGCGTTCTCTAACGCTCATCATCGCGGGCCCTGTTCTGCTCGAACAGGCTGCCGGCGCGGCTGCGGAGTTCGGAGTCCGCCACCGGATCGACGTGGTGGTCTCAGCCGAGCCCGATGCGCCGATCTTTCAGCGCCTCCGGGGGGCTAAGGGCGAAGTTTCATTCACCGTCCGATTGTCGGCGAACGCCAAAGAGAGTCGCTTCTTCGGGATGCTGCATCCATCCTTCCCGGATGCTGTTGTCCCTGACAAAACTGACAAGCCGCTGGTCCAGCAGACCAAATTGTGGGAGGAGGACGTCTGCCATCAGCGGCGCGGCCTGCCGAAAGTGACGGTCACCCAACTTCGGGGGCGCTTTGGCGAAGGAGAGGGGCGGGTTGAGATTTCCGGCATCAACCGTCACATCGGCCTTCTGGTCCCGCCCGACGAATTAACACCTGGAATAAAACTCGATTCGGGGAGTGACGATCTTGGGCTATTCTATGCCTTTCGGGCGCAGACCCGTAACAGCCGTTTGAACGTGGATTTGAAGATCTATCCGATCGATTGTTTCTTTTAGAACGAAGGCTACTCTTAACGATGATGCGCGTTCGGCTTCCTCATATACCCTGGTCGTGGAGCCTTCCGGCCGCATTCGTTCTATGTTTCGTTGTAGCCACCGCGCCTCTTCCTTTTGGCTCGACCAACGACCTCTCGATTGCGTTCTGGTGCCTGTGTCTCGGGATTGCGCTGATTTTCACTCCGACGCGTGACTTGCGACGACAGCATGTCTGGCTGATTGCAGGCATCGGCGTCATCGTTGCTGGCTATGCCTTCGTGCTGCACGAGCAGCTTTCCGACCATCCGTGGGTCGCACCGTTTCATCCAATCTGGAAGAAAGCTTCCGAGCTCTTGGATGTGCCGATCGCTCCCTCGGCCTCGATTGTGAAGAACGAGGCATTCTTTGCGTTGGGCGCACCGCTTGCCAATATTCTCGCGATCCTGCTCGGGATCACCGTCGGCGCCGATCGCGCTCGCGCCCGAAGACTGCTTTGGGTGATCGCGATTTCCGGTGCGCTCTACGCCCTGTACGGTGTGCTGTCGTTCCTGATCGAGCCCACCATGATCTTATGGAGGGATAAGCAATTTTATCTCGGCAGCGTCACCGGCACGTTTATCAACCGCAACACGGCGGCAGCGTATTTCGGCTCGTGTGCGGTGATCTGGACGCTCTTGATCCTCGAGAACATTCGTCGCCGTCTCCCCGAGCGGCATATCGAGTGGCGGCGTCTGCCGCTCGATTTGCGGGCGATTCCTCCGATAGACATCGTGCCGCAGCTCGCAAGCCTGCTGATCTGCCTGATGGCCATGTTCATGACGACCTCTCGCGCCGGCGTCGGCCTATCGCTGCTCGCGATGATCATCTCGACGACGGTTTTTCTAAGAAGAGATTTGCCGCCGCGCACCGGCATCTGGATCGCCCTCGGATCAGGTGTCGTCGTCGCGCTGGGCTTGCTCCAGCTCCTCGGTGGTCAGGTCTCCAGCCGGTTCGACAGCCAGGGCCTGGTCGACGAGGGCCGCATCGAGGCCTGGAAATCCACGCTTCGGATTATTGCTGACAATCCGTGGTTCGGCACGGGTATCGGAACATTCCAATGGGCATTCCCCCTCTATCGCAGCCCAAAAATCTCGGCACGAGGCATCTGGGATACCGCGCATTCGACGCCCCTCGAACTCGCATCGGAGGTCGGGATCCCGATGACACTTCTGATAGCTCTCGCTTGGACGGTTTTATTCGCCGTTTTAGTGCGCGGCGCTTCTGGGCGGAGGCGCGACGCTATCATTCCGCTGGCGGCCGGTGCGACAGCCATCCTATCGGTCTTACATTCTTGTCTGGACTTCACGTTGCAGATTGCAGGCTACAGCATTCCATTCTTCGCGCTTTTTGGTGCTGGTTTAGCGCAATCATTTCGCATAGGCAGATTTCCATCCGATGGGCCAACAAATCGCCGTCAGTCGAGGGCGGTACGCGAAAGAAGTCATAATCTCTCCGCCACGGATATCGCAAAAGGTGTCTAATTTTGAAGCAGTTGCCGCGTTTACGAAGTTTTTAGGTTAAGTGGACACCTGAACTGTATTGAGATAAATTCCGCAGTGCACAGTTATTCGCCCCGGTGGGGTGGTTAATGTTTTGGAGGCATATTTATGAGCTTTGTCAAGTTTGCGCTTCATACAGTCGCCGCTGCGGCGCTAGCCACGGCGATTTCCATGTCCGCCAATGCAGCTGTTTATCCCCCACAGCGGCAGTTACCATCCCAAGTTATTTCAGATTTCAAGGGTTCTCCTCCCAGTCTTTTGCTGCAATATCCGAGCGGCGGTCCTCAGCTAATCTCGCGAGTGCGCGATCTCGGTGCCTCCGATCCCACGACAGTGCCTGGCCTGATCTCGCTTCTGAAAGACCCCGCGACAACCAAGGATCAGATGCGCGCGATCGTGGCGGGACTCGCGCAGGTCGCTCGTATGGCTGCCCAGACTGACCAAGCATTCGCGAATGAGATACAAGCAGCGATCGCCCCGTTGCAGTAATGATGTTGAATGTGAGAACGCCGACGGCGGACAAGACTCGCCTCATTCGGTTTCCCTCG